>JALURI010000071.1 GCA_027016965.1 Geoglobus sp. | reverse complement strand
GAAAAAAAGAGAACCAAGAGGAAGTGCAGGAAAAACATGAGATTGTGACAGAGATTGAGAATTCTGTTGAAGATATTGTTGAAATTGAGGATCTACCATTTGTAGGTCCAGCAACTGCTGAAAAATTGAGAAATGCTGGCTATTATTCCATAGAGGCAATTGCCGTTGCATCACCGCAGGAGCTGAGCAGCGTTGCTGAAATAGGTGAATCTACAGCTACCAAGATTATATCCGCCGCAAGGAAGCTGGCGAATGTTGGGGGATTTGAGACGGGTGATGTGGTCTACGAGAGGAGGCAGAGAGTAGGAAAGATAACAACAGGGAGCCAGGCACTTGACAACCTGCTTGGTGGGGGAGTTGAGACACAGGCAATTACAGAGCTTTTCGGTGAGTTTGGAAGTGGAAAAACCCAGATATGTCATCAGGTGGCTGTGAATGTTCAGCTTCCAAAGGATAAAGGCGGACTTGATGGAGCGGTCATTGTAATTGACACTGAAGGCACTTTCAGGCCTGAAAGAATCATCCAGATGGCAGAGGGAAAGAACCTTGATCCTGACAAAACTTTGAAGAACATTTACGTTGCTCAGGCATATAACTCAAATCACCAGATGCTCTTGATTGACAATGCCAAGGAACTTGCAAACAGACTTAAAAAGGATGGGATAAACGTCAGGCTTCTCGTGGTTGATAGCTTAACTGCCCATTTCAGGGCAGAGTATGTTGGACGAGGGACCCTTGCAGATAGACAGCAAAAGCTCAACAAGCACTTACATGATTTACTGAGATTCGGAGAGATATTCAATGCAGCAATTGTTGTAACAAACCAGGTTATGGCAAAACCAGACCAGTTCTTTGGAGATCCAACAAAGCCTGTTGGAGGGCACATAGTGGCTCACACAGCAACGTTTCGGGTTTATCTTAGAAAGAGTAAGGGAGAGTTAAGAGTTGCAAGATTGATTGACTCGCCCCACCTTCCAGAATCAGAAACAATATTCAGAATTACTGAAAGAGGTGTAGAGGACAGGTAGATCATAACGACGAATATTCAGCCACATGATTAACCTTAAAAATAGCGTTGTTCTTTTCGGATCATGGACATCGAGGAAAGACTGAAGCTGGCAGTGAGAAATGTTGAGGAAGTTGTAACAGAGAAAGAGCTGAGAGAGCTCATTGAGAGTGGAGAAAGACTCAGAGCCTATGTTGGATACGAACCAAGCGGAGAGATACATCTTGGTCATATGATGACAGTAAACAAGCTCATAGATCTTCAGAACGCTGGATTCGATATTATTGTTCTGCTTGCAGATGTTCACGCTTATCTGAATGAAAAAGGGGATTTTGGAGATATAGAAAGGGTGGCAGAGTACAACAAAGCTGCCTTCATCTCCCTTGGTCTTGATGAGAGCAAGGCAAGATTTGTTCAGGGAAGTGAGTACCAGCTTGAAAGCAATTACATTCTTGATGTGCTGAAAATGGCAAGGATGACCACAATAAACAGGGCAAGAAGGAGCATGGATGAGGTAAGCAGGAGAAAAGAAGACCCCATGGTTTCCCAGATGGTCTATCCGCTAATGCAGGCTCTCGATATTGCTCATCTTGGCGTTACGGTTGCTGTTGGAGGGATGGACCAGAGGAAGATACACATGCTTGCAAGGGAAAATCTGCCAAAGCTTGGCTATCACGTTCCCGTATGCCTTCACACACCCATCCTGCTTGGACTTGATGGAGAGAAGATGAGCTCATCAAAGGGAAATTACATTTCTGTCAGAGATGATGAGCAAACAGTTTCAAGAAAGATAAGAAAGGCTTTCTGTCCTGAAAAACAGGTAAAAGATAACCCAGTCATGGACATAATGAGATACCATGTCTTCCCCAGATTTGACAGGGTCGTGATAGAGAGGGATTCAAAATTCGGTGGGGATGTGGAGTATGAGAGCTTCAAAGAACTGGTAGAGGACTATTCCTCAGGAGACCTCCACCCTCTTGATCTGAAGCAGAGCGCTGCAAGGTATTTAAACACCCTTCTCGATAATGCAAGAAAGAAGATGAGAGATATGGGGTGGTGACTTGAGTGATGGTGAGGAAGTAATAAGAGTAAAGCTCCCCAGCAGAAACAAGAGGGAGATGTTTGGAATTGTAACCTCAATGCTTGGAGCCGGGCATATAAAGGTCAGATGCGAGGATGGAAAGGAGAGAATGGCAAGAATTCCCGGAAAAATGAGAAAGAAAATCTGGATAAGGGAAGGAGATGTGGTTATTGTTGTTCCCTGGGATTTCCAAGATGAGAGGGCAGATGTAATCTGGAGATACACAAACCCGCAGGTTGAGTGGCTTGAAGCAAGAGGTTATCTGAAGTTCTGATATGAAAAAGGACATTGCGAGAATTGAGAAGCTCCTTGACAGCCTGAGAATAAAGGAGAAAGATAGTGAATCGAGAAAGATATACGCTGAGGTTTTTGATGAGAGAACCCTCAAAACTCTTTACAAGATCTCAGCCAAAGGGCTTATTCAGGCTCTTGGAGGAGTTGTGAGCACGGGAAAGGAGGCAAATGTGTTTTATGCAGACGGAATTGTTGATGGGAAGAGGAAGCAGATAGCAGTCAAGATTTACAGAACCGAAACTTCGGAGTTTTTCAAGATGGATGAATACCTCTTCGGGGATAAGAGATTTGACATGAGGAGGGTGTCAAGGAAGGATCTCATCTTTACATGGGCTGAGAAGGAGTTCAGAAACCTTGAAAGGGCATTTGATGCTGGAGTGAATGTTCCTGAGCCCTATTATTATCTGAAAAATGTTATTCTTATGGAGTTTTTGGGTGAGGATGAGCTACCCTACCCATCACTTTTTGATCTGAAAAAGGATTTAAATAAGTTTGTTGATGTTTCACAGCTTTATGAAAGGATCAAAGAGAATCTGAAGCTCCTGTATCAGAAAGCCCAGCTTGTCCATGCAGATCTGAGCGAGTACAACATAATAATGAAATACGATGAACCATACTTCATTGACATGGGACAGTCTGTTCTGAGAGATCATCCAAGGGCTGGAGAATATCTCGAGAGGGATATTCGAAACCTTGTAAAATTTTTCTCAAAGTATGGAATAAAAGAGAAACATAACGAGATTCTGAAATCAATCAGAGGTGATTGAGTTGGAGAGTATTGAGGTAAAGATCCCTCAGGAAAGAGTTGGGGTCATTATTGGCAAAGAAGGGTCGGTAAAGAAAGCCATAGAGGAGAGAACTGGATGCAAAATAAAAATAGATAACAGAAATGGAATCATCACCGTAACAAGAGGAGAGGATGCCGTTGGCTTTCTTAAGGCAAAGGATGTGGTCAATGCAATAGCGAGGGGCTTCAACCCGGATGTTGCACTTAAAATTCTCGATGATGACTTCACAGTACTTGAAACAATAGATCTCAGCAGTTTTGTATCCCAGAAGTCAATGGAAAGGGTGAAGGGAAGAATAATCGGAAAGGAAGGCAAGATGAGAAAACACATAGAGGAGGCGCTTAACGTTCATGTTTCGATTTATGACAAGTTTATCTCCATCATAGGAAATTTTGAAAATGTCTCCGCTGCAAGAGAGGCTATTGAGATGCTCATAGATGGAGCCCAGCACTCAACAGTCCAGAAGTTTATGGAAAAGAAAAAGAGAGAGATTGAGATGAGAAGCATGGACTGGTACAGCATTTCCTGATCAGTTTTGAGATCTGAGAAAATTGCGACCAAGGTTTAATACTCATGCGAAATTTCTTTGCATGGTGGTTCTATGCATCAAACTGTAACGATTGATGAGGTTCGAGAGAGCACAAGTGGAATAAAAAAGAAGATTGCAGTCATGAGTGGAAAGGGGGGAGTTGGAAAGTCAACTGTGACAGCATTGCTTGCAATCAATCTTGCAAGGAAGGGCAATAAAGTGGCAGTTTTTGATGCTGATTTTCTTGGTCCAAGCATACCAAAGCTTTTTGGAATGGAGAATGAGAGAATTGAATTATCAAATGGAAAGTTCATCCTTCCTGAATCAAGGAAGTACGGCATCAAGATTCTCTCAATTCAGTTTCTCCTGCCTGAAAGAGAAACACCTGTGATATGGCGCGGTCCCATGATCATCGGAGTCATGAACGACATGCTGGCAAAGACTGAATGGGGAGAGCTGGATTACCTCATCTTCGATCTGCCTCCAGGCACAGGAGATGCTCCTCTCACCCTGATGCAGTCAGTTGAGCTCGATGGAGTCATTATTGTTACCTCACCCAATGATCTTACATCAATGATAGTCGAGAAGGCACTGAACATGGCAAGAATGATGAACACCGACGTTGTTGGAATTGTGGAGAACATGAGTTATTTTATGTGCCCCCACTGTGGTGAAAAGTCATACATTTTCGGGAACAGGAATAGCAGCAAGCTTGCAGAAAAATATGGTATTGATGTTGTTGCGGCGATACCTGTGGATCCGGATCTTCCAAAAATTGCAGACGCAGGTCAGATAGAAGGCTACAATTTGGACCATTTTTCTGATGCAGAAATCTGAATCAAAATCTGAAATAAATTAATAAAGTTACCGTAAACAGCAAGTTTTTTAAATCTCTTTTTTGGGTGAAACCATAGCTTAACGTTTCTCAGAGGTGATAATTGTGTCCAAAAAGTCTGAAAAGAAAGATATTGGAGATCTGCCGTATACAGAATACATAAGAGAGATTACGAATCCTGAGAAGATTTTTTCAAAACCTGAACCACTGAAAAGAATAAGAGTCTTAGAGATAGGAACTCTTGTACTTGGTCCTATGCTTCCAACGTATCTGGCTGAATTTGGAGCTGAAGTCATAAAGGTCGAGCTTCCAGGAATTGGAGACACCATGAGGTCCTTAACCCCATTCGCCAAGTTCTACAAGAATCTTGCACTTGGCTTTCAGGCATCCAACAACAGCAAGTACCATATTTCAATAGACCTCAGGACTCCTGAGGGCAAGGAGCTCATGTACAAGCTCGTGAAAAAAGCAGACGTGCTGGTTGAGAACTTCAGGCCCGGCACAACTGACAGGTGGGGTTTGGGCTATAGACAGCTGAGCGAGATAAATCCGGGGCTTGTGTACATCAGCATGTCGGGCTTCGGGCAGTGGGGGCCATTCACAGTAAGACCGAGCTATGATGCAGTTGCGCAGGCCACTTCGGGATTGATGGAGACCACGGGCTTCAAGGAAGCGATGCCGCTGAAGGTGGGAGACTGGATCGGAGACTATTACGGAGCGCTGATTGGAGCATTTGCGGTGATGGTTGCTCTCTATTACAGGCAGAAAACGGGCAAGGGCCAGTACATTGACCTGTCGCAGGCGGAGAACCTCGTGAGGAACATGGACTGGACATGGCTGTATGTGCATCTAACGGGCAAGAACAGAGAGAGAACTGGAAACAGGGATGTTGCCATCGTGCCGTCAGACATTGTTAAGGTTAAGGACGGCTATGTTGCAATTGCAGCCTTCAAGGATGAGGAGTTCAGAGGGCTGTGTGGGGCGATGCACCGCTATGATCTCTACGAAAGGTATGCCGAGATTGAAGAGAGGCAGAAGCCCGAGAACCAGGAGGAGATTTACAGTACCTTACACGAGTGGGCGAAGGACAAAACTGCTGGAGAGATAGAGGAGCTCGCAGTCAGGCATGGCTTTGCTGCCTCAAAGGTTAGGAGTGCCAAGGATCAGTACGAGGACAATCACTGGAATGAGAGAAAGTCCGTGTGGAAGTATGAAGACCCGCTGTGGGGCGAGCTTGCTGAAGTTGCTCCAGTACCAAAGCTCAGCGAGAGTCCCGGGAGGATAAAGTGGACAGCAAGGCCATTGGGATTCGACAACGAGTACGTGTTCGTGAAGCTCCTGGGCATGAGCATAGACGAGCTGAAAGAGCTTTACAGGAAGGGCGTCATCGGAAAATACTCCAGGGAAATCCCAAGAACGTGTCCTCCAGACGACTGGGACGGTAAGTCGGGGCTGTTCTTCCCGGAGGTGAGAGCTGATGAGTGACTGGGTTGAGTGGGCTAAGGAGAACTGCAACGTTCTCAATGCAAAGGACAAGCCCGAGGCTCTTGACGACGTTCTCGTGCTCGATTTAAGCTACGGAAACTTTGCCGGCCTCTTTACCTCATCTCTGCTTGCGGAATTTGGTGCTGAGGTCATCAAGATAGAGCCTCCAGAAGGGGATGTAGCCAGAAAGATGACACCATACGGTCTGAAGATAAAGGACACGGGACTTGCGTACATCGTCGAGGGGAGGAACAAATTCCATATAACTCTCAACCTCGAGAGCGAGGAGGGAAGGGAAATATTCAGGGAGCTGGCAGAAAAGGCCGATGTTGTCATTGAAACCTTCAAGCCGGGATACATGGACTCCCTCGGCATCGGCTACAGGCAGCTCAGCAAAATAAATCCAGGGCTGGTATACACTGCCATCTACTCCTTCGGACACTTTGGCACAAAGGCTGGAAACGGCATTCCGGATTACGATGTGATAAATCAGGCGATGGGAGGGATAACGTGGACAACTGGCATTCCTGAGGAGTACGAGGAGTATCCCGAGCACACCAGGGTTCCGACGAGGATGGGACCCTGGATGGGGTGGTACGTTGGCGGAGGGTTTGCAGTGTTTGGAATAATGGTTGCCCTCTTCTGGAGAACCATCTCTGGCAGGGGTCAGTTCATCGACGTCTCGGAGGCTGAGGCAATGGCCAAGGTTCAGAACTACTACGTCCAGTACTGGCATACTTTCAGGGACACAATCAACAGGGTTGCGAACTTCGATCCCGCTGTGTATCCATACACGCTGATCAAGGTGAAGGATGGTATGGCGTTCATCGCAGGTTTCAGCGACCCCAACTGGAAGGCACTCTGTACGATACTGGGCAGGGATGATCTGATTGACAAGTATCCGACGATCAAGGAAAGGCTCACGCCTGAAAACTGGCCCAAAGCATTGAAGGGGCTGGAGAAGGTCACAGCCAACATGATGACCGAGGAGCTGATTCAGGCAACCCTCGAGTACAAGGGTGAGGGTACTGCTGTTGCCGGAGAGCTTCTGACGCCAAAGGAGAGCTTTGAGGTTGAAAACTGGTGGATGAGAGGAGCGTTAATGAAGGTCAAGGACCCATACTATGGTGAGCTTGCCGTTCAGGGAATCGCTCCCAAGCATGAGAAGACTCCGGGCAGGATAAAGTGGCTCTGCAAACCGGCAGGAGAGGACAACGAGTTCATCTTCAAAAAGTACCTCGGATACGGGAAGTCGAAGCTTGAGGAACTCAAAAATAAGGGAGTAATTTAAACCCTCCTTTCTCTTTTTGATTTTTCTATCAGATTTGTTGCTATCAGCACGGCAAAGCCGACAACAAGCACGACAACTCCAGTAAATGGATATTTTAGATAACTCAGTATCAGTCCTGTTACGAATCCTACTGCAACCGCTTCAAGACCCCGATTGAATTTCGTGTGCACCAATGCTATTACAACTGGTAACGCTGACAGCAAAAGCGTGGACGACATAACTGCAAGCTCGACAATGTACGCTGGTCTTGTGGATGCAAAGATTGCAACAGCAAGCGTTAGCACCACTATTGCAGCCCTTCCAGCCATCTGGCTCTTTGCAATGTCTCTCGAGACCATGGACGAGAGGCTCAAAATTATGGAGTTGGCAGTCGTTATTGCTGCTGCAAGAATGCTCATCCCAATGAGCAGTGAGAGCCATGATGGCATGATGGAGAGCATGGTTGGCGTCACCAGATCGCGATCCTTCAGCAGTGGAAATTCTCCATTCTCTGCCATCACCCTCAGCATCAGTCCGATGAGCGTCACCATCACTGTGTACAGCAAACCGAACAGGCCAAAGTAAACCACCATCCTCTTCAGCGCTCTCTCGTCCTTCGGGATGAACAGTCTCTGGAAGACCTGAGGATTGGTTAAAGCGAAGAAGAACCACGGAACGGTGAGCTTGATGAAGAGCTGGGGAGTCCATATCCTGTTGGGAACGTGCATGAGCTCTCCGAGCTTCGAAACATCTCTGGCAAAGCTTGGATTCATCTGGTAAACGTATACTAAGGCGAGAATTGCTGCCAGCAGCATTATGACTCCTTGCACCGCATCAGTCCAGGCAACACCCCTCAGCCCGCCTATGAAAGCCCAGAGCCCAATTAGAACTGCTGATATGACTATTGCGGTCTGAAAGTTAATTCCTGATAGCCTCTCTATGACCAAGGATACGCCTATGAGCTGGCTTGATGCATAGGGGATTAGGGCGATAAGCGACACCAGGGCAATCACCAGTGCAGTCTTCTCACCAAACCTCTTTCCTATCAGCTCTGCCGGAGAAATGGCGTTCAACTCTCTCGACATTCTCCATATCTTCGGACCGTAGTATGAGAGAAGCATTAGTGTCCCAGCCAGGTAGAACATCTCAAAGCCGTAAGCTCCAACGCCTGTTGCATAGCTCAGTCCAACAAGCCCAACCATCATGAACGCTGAATATGTGGTTGCGGCGTAGGTCAAGGCCGAAACAACACTCCCCACATTTCTTCCAGCTATGTAATAGTCAGCATCATCCCTGAAACCGTGCCTCCTCGCATATATGGCAATGGCTGTCCCTGCAACAACATAGAGAGCCAGCAGTACAGTAAAGCTATTCAACATCCCACCTCCTCAGGGCTATGTACACAAGATAGGTTGCCACCACAGCGGTCCAGTAGATGTATGTTGAAAGATCGATGGTTTTTATTGCTGCAAATGGCACAATCATTGCCAGAATTACTACAGCGAACTCCAGCACCTTCATCGAACACGTGTTCGATAATTGGTTTTTAAATATTTCGAACGTAAATGAAGATATGTCTGTCCAAGATATCAGGATTATAAAACAGGGTAGCGTAATGATAGAGGTTTTCGAAAAACTCCCACAGAGATACTGAACGTGACATCCTCCACAGGCTAAAGCCTGTGGCTTCCTAGAATTGAGAGAGCTTCGCTTGATGAATTTTCTCCTGTCTCTGAACATAGCTCTTTGTTGTTTCTAAATCGACATCTCCAACACTTCTATAGAATTTTCCAGTACTCCAGAAATTGCCTTTGGGATACCTCAGCCTGAACTTTGGTTCTCTCCTGAAGAGCTCGTAGGATGATGTGCCTTTCAGCAGCTGGAAAGCTTTTGACAGGCTCATCGTTGGTGGGATTGAAACAATCAGATGTACGTGGTCTGGCATAACGCTTAGCTCTATGATTTCTATTTTGTGTCTTTCAGCAACTTCTTTCAGGATTTTTTCGCAAAGCTTTTTATTCTTGTTTTTTCTAAACATCTTGTAGCGATACTTTGGGCACCATTCCAAGTGGTATACAGCTTGTCCAACATGATGGCTTCCGCTAACAATCATACTATCGCCTCCTGGGTGGGGATCCAGAACGCGCTTGCGCGGAGCGCCTGCCCCACCCAACCAAGATTAAGAAATTCTCGGGTATTGGTGAGAATAAGACTGCAGTTGCCGGAGATGCTGTTGTTTCGGAGAGCTATTGTATTCTTGGAAGTGTGTGAAGGCACAGTCATGACTTTCACTCAGAGCAGGAGGATTTAAAGAGTGTAAGGAAGCTGGAAAGCAGCGCAAACTACATAATTTTGGGACATAGAAGGGTGTTTGCTAAATGGTAGGGTAGATCAAATCCCATGCAAAATCGTCAAAAAGCGAATGGCAAATAAACCTGCAGGTTTGAGCTGCAAGTGGGATGGACATTGGCGTGATATTCTCAGGCGAATTCGGAAAGCGATTTGTTTCGAACCTTGCATATCCATACAGCTGTCCCCGCTTCGGGGCGTGCGGAATTGATGAGTGCGACCACTGCAAGAGCTACGATTTTTCGAGCAGCATTGTATTTGCGAGGGAGCTGGATGAACCAATCACCTATGGCATTTACGTGGAGGAGCCAGAAAAGATTGTCGGCAAAGTTGAATGCGACACTCTTGTGGCAGTAAACCTTCATCCAGACGTTATAGCCGATCTTCCCGACATTGCAGACGTGAAAAGGATAATCGTCCCGGTGGAGCATCCAGCATGGCTCAGTGCTGGTTTGAGGGAGCAGGTCAGAAGGAAGTGCGAGGAAAGGGGCATTGAGTTTTACTCTCCAAAGCCGTTCTGCTCCTCCGACGCCCCTTTAGCCAGGGTGGGCTTTGGAAAACCTGAATTCAGGGTCGAGATGGACGGGGATACCATAGAGAGGGTGGAGATTGTTAAGAGCGATCCGTGCGGGAATGCATACTATGTGGCAAGAAGAATGCAGGGCTATGAGATAGACGATGTCAGGGAGTTCTGGAAGGAGATTCACCAGCATCAGTGCGCCTATCCGTGTCTGGCAAGTATGGAAAGAGATGTGGAAATAAAGGAAGCCCCATTCCACCTTGCAGGCTACGTGATGATTTACCAGTTCAGCAGGGCTTGCGGGATAGATGCAGGCAGCTTTGTGCCTGAACGCATGAGGAAGTTTGTCGTCGAATGAATCTACTGCACCTCCCTGAGGATCATGCTGAGGCTGTATATCAGCGAAGCTGTCAGAACAACGTTGCCGATCAGAGAAGTTGAGATGATCGCAATCCGAAAGCTCTCGGGGCTCAGAAATCGGCTGAGAATCGGTGACGTGAAAAATTAGATTGCGAATGTCAGAATGAAGCCGGCAGCTATTATCATCGCACCTCTGATCTTCCTCGTCAGGTAGACGTACAGGTAATAAATTGGAACTACAAGAAACACAATACCGTTTAAAAAGGCAAACAACTGGAGTGTTGCTGAGAGAACCATAGTATCATCGAATAATTTTGAGAATAAAAGATATTCTAATAAGTTGTCGGTAAATTTCAATTAATGATTGTTTAGCTAAAATAATCTGCGAGCTTCGGAGCCTTAAATTCGGAGATAAATTCCTTTATTCTCCTATTTGCAAGCTCAACATACTCTTTACTTATCTCATACCCCACATAATGTCTCCCGGTTTTTATTGCTGCAATTGCAGTCTGTCCACTCCCCATAAATGGGTCAAGAACAACCTCTCCCCTGAACGTGTAAAGCTGAATGCATCTGTATGGCAGTTCTACCGGAAACGGTGCAGGATGGCCTATTTTTCTGGCTGAAACTGCCGGAAACGTCCATATGCTTTTTGTGAATTCAAGAAATTCATCTCTTTTTATTGTGCTTTCTCTACTAGCCGGGTTCTCCCTTTTGAAGGTGTCTTTCGAGAAAACCAGAATATACTCATGAATGTCTCTCAGTGTTGGATTTTTTGCAGAAAGCCAACTCCCCCATGCGGTGGATGGGCTTGCACTGGAGTCCTTGTTCCATATGATCTCTCCTCTCATCAAAAATCCTATTTCGAGCATGTCTTGGATAATAAAGGCATGGAGCGGGATGTAGGGCTTTCTTCCGAGATTTGCAATATTTATGCATACTCTCCCTCCTGGAACAAGTACCCTGTACGTCTCTTTCCACACACGCTTCAGGAACTCTCGATATTCTGAAAACGTCATATCTCTGTCATATTCCTTGCCAACATTATAAGGGGGAGAGGTTACCATTAGATGGGTACTGCAATCCGGAAGCTCCTCCATGCATTCACTGGACTTGCAAAATATTTTATCAAGGCAGTTTTCAGGAATTTCGTTTTCAACATACTCAACCTTCTTTTCTTTTGGGAATCCATCATAAATCCTGCTGGAGTAAAACTCAGTTGAGTCATGGCTAATTCTTCCAGGCACACCAAATTTACTGGTTTTTGTTCCATTTCTTCTTTTTTTCCTGTTCATCTCAAACACCTCTCAGCAGCTCCAGAAATTTTTCAGCTTTTTTGACATATGTTGGCTCTCTGCTTGCAATTTCAATGAATCTTCCAAGCTTCTCTTTTGGAAGCATAGAAGAAAAGAATTCCCTTTCTTCCTTGACAAAATTGGATAGTTCTGTTTCCAATTCTGAAAAAGTGTCGATCCTCAAAAACCCCATTTCCGGTGTGCTTTTAATGTTATCCCCGTCTTCATTATCCAGTGGATTCGGATTAACAGAATAGAACCCCTGAATTATTCCGGCTTTTCTCAGATGGTCCACCATATGATAATATGTACTCGTTATTGGTGTGTTTCCAATAACAACAATCGGTATCTGGATGCCATGTTTCCTGAAACCCTTATGTTTATGCTCTTGCCAATCGCTTTAAGCATCGTATCGGATCTAAGAAGTCCTGGATTACCCTGGTGAGTTCTATAATCTCCAATACATTTTAGCTCCTTGGTTTCAGGATCGTATTCCCAGTTCCAGACGACTGACATCTTGACCTCGATCAGCAATAGGATGTTTTCCGGTTTTTGATACCTTTCAGGAGTCTTTACAATTGCCACATCCGCCGGAGAACGCTCACCAATTCCGATATCTTTGCAGACAATCTTGTGTATTGAATAGGCATCAAACTTTTCTGCAATTGGTTCGATAAGCTCTGTCACCCACTTCTCAGTGTAACTGCCTATAAAGGTATTTCTGCTTTGAAGTGTTGTCTTTTTACCCCGGTAATTCTTGGGCCAGTATGCCAGATACCTACTATCATTAGTGATGTAAAAAAGCTGCTCTGGGGTGGCAATCTCAAGGGCTTTTTCAAAAAATCTTCTCTCTTCACCTTTATCCCAAAGTTTTTGATGATTCATCGTCCATTACCTCCATTAGCGTCAGAAGATTATTCTACATTGCAATATACCCCTCAGTTAATCCTCACGATATATTACCTCTCGAATAAGAATATCAACCTTTTGGCGAAGAAATCTGTCCTAATTTTTCAACTTTCGTATCGAATCCGCGTCTTTCTCTTCATTTCGATTTCTTCAACAAGCTTCACAGTATGGTACATATTTTGAAAGCAATCCAAAAAGTGCATATTAGGGTTGCTTTTTGCCCCTGTAGTACCCGCACTTCTTGAACCTCAGCTCCCCTCTCCTGAAATCATCAACCCATCTCGGAAAAACCCTCGAAATCCTCGCCTCGAACCACCTGCACCTGTATACTCCATCGTACTGGTAAAATTTGCACTCAGCACATCCCATAAATCAAGTAAATTTGATAAAATATAAAGTTTACTGAATTTTCATCTCAGTCCTACAAGCTCTTCCAATGCTTTCTTTTGATCCTTTGCCTTAACAACTCCACTTGCCAGAAGAACGCCGTCTGCTCCAAGGTCTATCGCTGCAATAACATCCTCATAATTGCTTATTCCCGCCCCGCACAGCACCAGCACATCAGGGCTGATGTCCTTTGCAGCCTTTACAGAGTTCTCAACAACCTCAGGTTCAGCCTTGCTGACAGGAATTCCGCTTCCAATTAACTCTGGAGGCTCTATTGCAACGTAGTCTGGCTTTAATGCTGCTGCTGCCCTTGTTGTTGCCACGTTGTTTGTGCATACAACAGAAGTCAGCTCCAGTTCCCTGAATTTTGACACGAGAAACCCCATATCTGCAAGTCTCAATCTCCTCTCGCTGTGGTTTATCAAACTGCCCTTCACGCCCTTGTTTTTTAGCATCTCTGGGGTTATTCTGCCTGTGTGGCTTCCATAGCCAACAGCATCAGCGTGCTGTGCAAACACATCCATTTCAACACTCCCGATTACATCTGAGAGATCAACAAATGGTGGGCAGACCGCCATGTAGAAATCAACCTTTTTAGAAACATCCTCAACAGCCTTTGCTAAGGAGATAGCTCTTTCTCCACTCCCTTCCTCATATGCCTTGAAATTTATTATCACAGCCTTCATAACACCACCTCAAAAATCAGTCATAATTCTGAACTGGTCTGTATCTGGCTTCATTCTTGCCAGAAATCTTCTTGCTGCACCCTCTATGTCTCTTGCTCTTGTGATTGCTCTTCCAACAACAAGTATGTCAGCACCGTAGCTTATGGCCTCCTCAATATTTTCAGGTCTTATTCCTCCAGCAACTGCAACAAGCACATCATGCCTGTCCTTTATCGTCCGTGCAAACTTCCATGGTGGCTCTTCATGCTCTGAATCTATCGCCCTGTGTAGTTCAACAACATCAGGTCTTATTCCCTCATCAAAAATCCTGTCAAGCCTTTCAGCTGGCTTTTCAACATTCAGCATGTCAAGTATGCAGTAAAGGCCAAGTTTCTGGGCTTCATTAGCAGCCCTTTTTATCGTGCTTATTGGTGCAAGCCCTGAAACAACAACCGCATTTGCTGTTGCATCAGCCGCCATTCTTGCCTCCAGATTTCCAGTATCGAGGGTTTTAAGATCAAGAACGAAGAATCCGTCTGGCTTCTCCTCTCTAAGCTTCAGGATAACCTCTGCCCCGTACCTCTTTGCGAGAGGTGTGCCGACTTCAAGTATAATGTGATCGCTGTCGGGTATGTATTTCAGAACTCTCAGCACCTCATTCAGATCGGGAATATCGATTGCTATCTGCAGATATGGTGGATCCCACAGTCTGGTTAGCTTTCTGCCAGCAAATGGATGAAAGCTCCTGTCCTTCTCAAACATAACCCTTTCAACATCCGGAAAGCTCTCCATCGCTCTTCTTATTGCAAGCTTTGTGGCGCTGTAATTGTAGTAGAAGATCTTTTCTCTGTTTTTTGCCTTTGGATGGATGAAGACGCTGACAATCACAACATAGTCCTCTGCCTTATCCCTGGGAATTGTCCCATCTTCAACAGCATCAGCAATCGCCTTGGCAACCGCCATCTGGGCCGGGCCAAATATGAGCTCAGCCTGAAACATCTCCTTTACTGTTACCTTTGGAATGATTACTGCAGGAGGCTTTGTTATCAGGTTTGGTCTCAGAACAGCAAGCAATGGAGTGTGACCTGATGAAAGCTGGGATAATGCATTTGCAAATGCCATACCCACAGGGCTGTCCTTTGTTCCTATCAGCAAATCGATGTGTGCCACCTCATTTCCAGTTCCAACCAATGCCTCTCCAATCTTGTATTCCATCCCAAACACCTCAGCTCAGAACTCAAAAACCTCCTCGTAAAATCTTTTAACCATTTTTGAGTCAGAAAGCATTTCTTTCTCCTTTAAAATCTCTCTCTCAAGCTTCTTGAGAGTTGCATGGACTGCAAACTCAACTCCCCAGCCCTCGCCTGTGGCAAAATATGTGCCCCGGTCTGAAGTCAGCTTTATTCTGACATGGATGAGCGGTAAACTTCTGAACCTCTCCTTGTGCTGCTTTATGTAAATGAAAACTACAGCATCCTCTATGAAGTTTCTGAATTTTCTCATGAATTTCTCCACATCACTCCTGAGTTCTTCCATGTCAAACTCTCCCTCCTCCACGTTTCTCACGATTACCTCTATCTTCAATTCACCTGACGGTACTGTTTCAGCAAGGTACCTTTCAAGAATTTCCTTCTTTGTAACAATACCCTCTGGAACCTCGCTCGGATCAACAACAACCACTCCTGAGATTCTGTGCTCAACCATCTGCTCTATGACGTCTGAAATTTTGTCATTTCTTTCACAGCTCACCACAGGATAGCTCATTATGCTCTCAACCATTATTGCCAGTGTTTTCTCTTTTTCACCCTTGCTGTCTCCCATCCTTGCTCTTTTTCTTGGAGCAAGTATCCTGTCAACGATGTCCTTACCTGTTATAACTCCAACAGCCCTGTGTTTATCATCAACAACCACAAGCCTGTCAACTCCATGTGTTCTCATAAGCGATAATGCCCTTCCAGCTGTTGAATGTGCGTTGATGGCTATGACATCCGGATTCATTACCACTCTAACTCTCAAATTGCCTAT
>JALURI010000070.1 GCA_027016965.1 Geoglobus sp. | reverse complement strand
TAAAGCAAAGGAGTTCCAAGCCTCCCAAGAGTTTTTGCCCATTTCGTGCTTCTAGCTCTTGTATCAACCTCAAGAGCATATCTGAGCAGATTTTCAGGATCATGCACTTCAATGTCTATGGCTCCACTTGCTGTAATCGCCTTCAGATTTTTTGAACCCATCACAGCTCCAAGTCCGCTCCTCCCTCCAGAATTTTTGATTCCGTTCATCACATTGGCAAAAACAACCCTGTTCTCCCCAGCCCTTCCTATGACCATTGATTCAGCCCTTTCATCTTCTATCTCCTCTCTTATTGCCTTCTGGGTTTCGTGGGTGTCCATCCCCCATAAATGCTCGGCACCCCTTATTTCAATCTCTCCATCTTTTACAAGAATGTAAACGGGCCTCTTTGCCTTTCCTCTGATTATTATGTGGTCAAATCCCGCATATTTCAGCTGAGGAGCAAATGCCCCTCCCATGTTTGAATCCCCAACTCCTCCGGTTATGGGGCTCTTGGCAGAGATCTGAGCTCTTCCTGCCCCAAGGGCTGGAAATCCTGAAAGCAATCCTGATCCGACAGCAAGCACGTTCTCCTCACCGAATGGATCAGCATTGGCTGGGATGTTGTTGTAGAGGTAATACCAGTTCAGCCCCCTTCCTCCAAGATGTATTTTTCTCAGTTTTACGGGGATTTCTTCCACAACAGTCTTCTCTTTTGTTAAATCAACAAATGCAACCTTTCTTTTAAGAACCATCCTACCACCTTACGCAGGTCCCTGGACTTTGGGCTGATCAGCATCAACCCATGAAATTCTCCATTTGCTTCTGCAGTGAGGACATTCAGCAATCTCCTGATTTTTTTCAACTTCAAATCTTTTTCTGCAGTTCAGACATCTTGTTGACAATGTCATAAATATCACCTCTGATTTTTACTTTGTAAAGATTGATACTTAAATTTTTTTACATCATGGAAAAGAATGATCCTTTCATGCAGAGCACCTGAGAACGCCCAGAATTTCAGTTAAAGCCATCAACCCTGTTGTAACATAATCTATTTAAAAATCTTGAGGAATTCACTGGTACTGAGATTGATATCATTTCTGAAGAGCTCTGAAATGTGAATTAAAAGAGCAGATGCTAAAAGAGGTTGTGAATGTATGTGGAAACCAAATTTCGAAACTCAGTATTTATGGTCAAAAATAATTAAAAAAGCAGAATTTATTCAGCCAACAGTCGTGTACCCACCGCTTATGCTTATAATCTGGCCTGTTATGTATTCTGATTCATCAAGGGCAAAGAATATCACACCGTTGGCGATATCTTCCGGATTTCCAAGTCTACCTCTCGGATAGGCTTTGATGAGTCTCTCTTCACCGCCTACGCTTTTCAAGAAGTCCTCAACTCCTGGTGTTTTTGTGACTCCAGCAGCAACACAGTTTACAGTTATGTTGTGCCTTGCAACCTCCTTTGCAAGGGCTTTGCTGAATCCAATGACGGCAGCCTTTGCTCCTGAATACACGGTCAGATATGGCTCTCCAATTCTCCCTGCATCGCTCACAATGTTGACGACTCTGCCATACTTCTTCTCAATCATGTCGTTAAGAACCGCATGAGTGCAGTTCAGTGTGCCATAATAGCATATCTTTATGTCCTTCTCCCAGTCTTCAGGAGTTGTATCTGTGAACTTCTTTATGGTCCAGAAACCTGCGTTGTTGACAAGGATGTCAACAGGACCAAAGGTCTTTTTCACCTCATCAACCATTCTCTTCACGTCTTCATAGTCTGTAACATCCGCCTTTACTCCAATCGCATCCCCACCGAGCTTTTTCAACTCCTCAGCTGTGTTTTTTGCAGTCTCTTTATTTATGTCGTTTACAACAACCCTGGCACCTTCTCTTGCGAAAGCTTCAGCAATCGCCCTTCCAATTCCCCTTCCTGCACCTGTAACCAAAACAACTCTGTCTTTAAACCTCATACCTCACCACCTTGATATTACAATGTAAAGATAATTTAAAAATTTAATGTTAAATCCGTAAATTAAAAATGGCTTAAATTGATATGAGTGTAAGAACAACCTCGTTAATTGCCTTCAGAATTCTGTGTTCGGTTATCAAACCAACTATCTCTCCATTCTCCTCAACATAAAGCTGATTCACACCCTCCTCAAGCAGTTTATCTGAGGCTTCTCTCAGAGTTGCATCAGCAGGAATCGTTTTTAGAGGAGAGGACATTATCTCACCCACCTTTATTTTGCCGGGATCCTTGCAGTCCCTGACAACCTTTCTCGCAATTGATCCTTCAGTCACAATGCCAAGAGGTTTTCCGTTATCATCAACAACAACTGCACATCTCACACCTTTATCTACCATTATCTTTGTTGCTGTTGCAACATCCGTTCTTGCATTGATCCTTGTAACATCCTTATTCATCACATCTCTAACCTTCATCACAACAGTCATCCAACCACCTCCTCATAGCTCAAAGTAGTGTTTCTCAAGATCATCCATCTCATCTGCCTTTCCTTCCCTGACGATCTCACCCTTGACAAGCACATTTACCCTGTTTGCAAGCTCAAGGGCAAGATGAACATTCTGCTCGACAAGCAGGATTGAGATGTCAGTCTCATTCTTAATTCTCCTCAAGGCTTCAAGAATCTTTCCCAGAATTATGGGGGCAAGTCCCATTGATGGTTCATCAAGCAAAAGCAGGCCTGGGTTTGACATCAGAGCTCTACCAATGGCAACCATCTGCTGTTCCCCACCACTCATGTTCCTTATAATGCTGTTTTTAAGCTCTTTAATCCTCGGAAAAAGCTCGTATACGAATTTAAGCTGCTCTTCACAGTCTTCATCTCTCGCCCCAAGTCTGAGATTGTCTTCAACAGTCATGAATGGAAAGAGTTTTCTTCCCTCAGGACAGACACCAATCCCTCTCTTTATCCTTTCATGGGGTTTCAGGATGTCTATCCTCTCTCCATCGAAGCTTATCTTTCCTTCACTCTTTACAAGACCGCATATTGAATTAAGCAGTGTTGTCTTGCCGGCACCATTTGGTCCGAGAACTGCAACAACCTCTCCCTTGCCAACATCAAGACTGACTCCATGCAATATATGTGCTCTGCCATAGTAGGAATTCAGCTCTTCAACCTCAAGTAACCGCATACCCATCACCCAAATATGCTTCAATGACCCTTATATCTCTAACGATTTCTTCAGGGGTCCCCTGACACAGCAGAACACCGTAGTTCAGAACTATAACCCTTTCAGCATGATTGAAAAGTTCTTTGAGTTTATGCTCTATCACAATCATCGTAACATCCCTCTCCTTAAGCCGGTCAATGACTGAATGGAGTTCTGCTGATTCTCTCGGACTCAACCCAGAAAATGGCTCATCCAGAAGGAGGAGCCTTGGATTTGTTGCAAGAGCAAGACCTATGTTGAGCTTCCTCATATCACCCTGAGACAGATTTCTCGCAAGCATATCTCTTTTACTCCATAGATCAAAGTCCTTCATAATTTCCCTGTAATCATCTGTGATGACCTTGAAATTCTCTTCAACACTCATATTCATGAAGGCTTTTATCAGCTGAAATGTTCTGACAAGCCCAAGCTTTGCAAGTTCACTGGGTCTTTTACCTGTGATGTCCTTCCCCATAAACTCCACCCTGCCTTCAGTTGGTTTCATGTACCCTGAGATCACATTGAAAAGCGTTGTCTTGCCGGCACCATTTGGTCCTATTATACCCAGACATTCTTTGTCAACTACTTCAAAGTTTATATTTTCCAGAGCTACCAGTTCACCGAATTTTTTCTTTACATTTTCCACCTTAAGTAAAGTCTTCATCGTAAATTGGTTAGTGCATTCGAAATATTTAAGTATTACCTTTCTCAATCACAATTAATGATGCGAAAAGTGTTGATACTGGTATTGTTAGCTGTGCTGGTATTCGGGTGTGCACAGCAGGAACAGAAACCCGAGGCAACACCAACTCCAAAACCAACCGCTACACCCACACCTGAAAAAACCCCAACACCACCACCATTTGGAGGTAAGAAAGAAGTTGTGATTGGTGTTATAGGTCCAATGGCATTACCTGAGGGTACTGCTGAGAAGAACGCTGCGATGCTTGCTGCTAAGGAAATAAATGAGCAAGGTGGAATTCTCGGACTCAAGGTAAGGGTTGTTGTTGGTGACACCAAACTCAAACCAGATGAGGCAACGAAGGAGTTCAGAAGACTTGCAACTGAGGAAAAGGCAGATATGGTAACCGGTGGATTCAGCAGCGGTATTATGAGTGCTATGATGGAGGTTATGGCTGAAACCAAGACTGTTTTCCTTGCTGATGCCTCAAGTCCGGCTCATCCTGCCATGGTTGCTAAGGAGTATGACAAGTACAAGTACTGGTTCAGAATAAGCCAGAATAATGGCTCAACCTTTGCATGGGATCTGGCAGAGATGATAGACTATCTGAGAGACCAGGGAGTTACTGTAGACAAGGTGTATATAATCAGAGACGAGCACATCTGGACAGATGCTGTGATGAAAGGACTCACACCTTTGCTTGAAGAGAGAAATGTGGAGATAGTGGGAGATGAGAAGGTTCCGAGGGGATTCACAGATTATGAGCAGATTCTGCTTGATGCTCAGGATAAGGATGCAGACCTGATAATGCCAATTCTGGCTATCGCCGGAACAGGAGATGTTCTTGCAAAACAGTGGGCTGAACTTCAGATTTCAGCATTGCTGGCAGGGCATGACCTTGCTGCAATAGATGCAGGATTCTATGAAAAGACCGGAGGAGCTGCAAACTATTACATATTCCTGGCAGATGGTGGTGTTCTTGTAACTGCACCTCCAACTGAGATGGCGGCAAAGTTTGTTGAGGCATACAAGAAGGAATACGGTCATTATCCAGAATCACATCTGGCATATGGAGCTTACGATGCAGTTTACATATATAAGATGGCTGTTGAAGCAGCCTACAAGGCAGGAGAGAAGGATCCATTTGATCCGGATGTTGTTGTGAAATACCTCGAAAAGTACAACCCAGAAAATCCAGCAAAGCTAACCAGGAATGTGGCATTCCACAAGAACCATGCCCTGGTATGGGGAGATGAGTACGTGAGAAACTGGATTGCACAGTGGCAGGATGGCAAGCAGTACATAATCTATCCATCCACGGTTGCCAACGGACAGTTGAAGTTGCCACCATGGATTTAATTAATAAATGCCACTTGATTTTGTAAACTTTTAACCGAAATTTTTTTATTTTTTGTCAAATCATCATAAAACATGATAGACATCGCAGTCAGGATACTCGTTTACGGTGCTGTTGTTGGCGGTATATGGGCTTTAGTTGCTTCAGGTTTCTCACTAATTTTCGGAGTCGCAAGAATTTTGAATTTTGCCCACGGTATTTTTTTCATTCTGGCTGCATACATCGGTATTGTTTTGGCTAAGAGTGGAGTCAACCCCTATCTTGCAACACTGGTCAGCATCGTGCTTGTTGGAGCCTTTGCAGTTGCCATATACTCGGGACTTCTGGCAAGAATAAAGGAGCACGAGGTAATGGTCATCATCGTAACCCTTGCCATAGCCCTGCTTGTTGAGCAGATGCTCATTATAATTTTTGGCGAACATGGAATCTCCTATCCAGCTTTGATATCCGGAGTTCTGAAAATTGGGAAAACACCAATAACTTACAAGAGAATCCTTGCATTTGTCGTTGCCATTGTTGTTCTTGCACTACTT
>JALURI010000069.1 GCA_027016965.1 Geoglobus sp. | reverse complement strand
ACATGGGATTGAATCAGAAATGTACAGGTATCCATCAGTGCTTCTTGAGGAATTCGATGCCATAATTACTGTTGGAGGTGATGGTACAGTTCTGAAATCAATACACCATCTGAAATCTCCTCCTCCTGTTTTCAGCATAAACACAGGAAGAATTGGGATTCTGACTCATGCAACACCTGAAAATTACCGAGAACCATTGCTCAAAGCTCTAAGCGGAAAAACTGAAATTGAAAAAATCATGAGAATCTCTGGAAAGATCAAAAACACTGAGATCCATGCCCTTAACGAGATTGTCATTCTCTCTGCAAGTCCTGCAAGACTCATAGAGCTGGAGATCTATGTTGATGATGTGATGCTTGATTCAATGAGGGCTGATGGAATCATAATCTCAACACCCACAGGCTCAACAGCCTATGCTCTCTCTGCTGGAGGTGCGATCATTGATCCAGATCTCCAGTCAATCGCCCTCATCCCCGTATCACCTTTCAGAGTTGGGTCAAAACCATGGATTTTCTCTCCGGAAAGAGTCATTGAGGTAAGAATTAAGGGAGAGAGGGCTGCTGTTGCTGTTGCAGATGGAATAACATCCATAAGAATAAACCCTGACTGTTCTTTGATGTTCAGAAAAGCAGACTTTCCTGCAAAATTCTACAGATCTGAATCAAGAATTGTGAAAATTATCGATAAAATAAGGAATCTGAAATGATGGAGGTTTTCGGGATTGTCGGTTATCCTCTGGGACATTCCATGAGTCCAGCAATGCATAACGCTGCATTCAGAGAATTAGGATATCCGGGAGTATATGTTCCATTTGAAGTGAAACCTGATAACTTTGAGAATGCAGTAGAGGGTCTTTCAGCCCTTGGAGTCAGGGGCATCAACATAACTATCCCATATAAGGAAAAAATTGTGAAATTTTTCAGGCAGGAGAGAGAGGTTAGGGAGATTGGAGCTGCCAACACTGTAGATCTAAGGAAAAAAACGTGTCACAACACGGATGTTGATGGTGTTTTAAGAGCTCTGAAAGGCTCAGGTATTAATGCAAAAAGCCTGAAGGTGCTTGTTGCCGGAGCTGGAGGGGCAGCCAAGGCATGTGTTTATGCTTTAAGAGATGACAATGAAGTATATCTCACCAACAGAACTGTGGAAAGGGGAACTGAACTTGCAGAGAAATTTGGTGTTGAATTTCTGGAGATTGGCAGGATTGAGTCGGTGTACTTTGATGTTATTGTGAATGCCACACCGCTGGGAATGAAAGGTTTTCCAGTGAAACTTCCCGTACCTGAAACTGTTCTTGAAAAAAGACCAATTGTATTCGACATGGTTTACAACCCTCCGGAAACATTGCTCATAAAAAAAGCTGTGAGCTATGGATGCAGAATTGTCAGCGGGGTTGACATGCTTGTTTATCAGGGTGCTAAAGCCTTTGAGGTGTTTACAGGCAAAAAGGCTCCAGTTGAGGTGATGAAAAAAGCCGTGATTTCAGAGCTCAAAAAGCTCATTTAGCCTTTTTTGCTTGGATATTCTGATGCCGAAGTAGTCAAGAGATGCTTTTCTAACTTTGTCGATATGTTCCCGGGGGCAGTAAACTCCAAGCCTCCAGCTTGAAATCTGAACCTGTTTCAGGGAGCTTACGAGTGGTGAAATTCTTTCCATTGGTATGTATTCATCATCCACCAGAACAGGAACTGTGTACTCCGAGCTCTCTTCCCCCGGAATGTCGACAATCACACTCTCATCTTCAACTCCCGCCATCTCTGCTATTTCTTTCTCTGCATTCTCAGCATCGATTCTTTCAATATTTATTTCAACTTCATCCCTTCCTGCATAAATTGCTCTCTTGAAAAGTCTTCTCCCATCCAGTCTTTGGGCTATCTCTCTTGGATAACCCTCAGAGCTTCGCAGTACTGAAATGGCATCATAATCATCCATTTTCAAAAGATCCTTAGCCTCAATTTCACCTTTTTCAATCAGAGACTCCATAGCTTTTTCAAACATCTTTTTTGCTATCCTGCATACATGATGATTGTAAACTGCTGAATACATCATGTATCTTGAAATCAGAAAGCTCTCAACAGCCCTCACACCTCTCTGCTCCACATAAACTTTTTCCCCATCAAACCTAATCTTTCTGATCAGTCTGTCAAAATCAACAACCCCGTAGGCAACTCCCGTGTGATGGGAATCTCTCAGCAGATAATCAATCCTGTCCACATCAATCACACTGCTGACCGGAGGCTCCTTAACAGCCCTGACAACCTTCTTAACATTAAGCCCCATATCCTGCAGGATGTCATGGATGGTGGAATTTTTTATTATATGCTCTACATCCTCATGCTCCTTCCTCAGGTATTTCTGAATAATCCTCTCTCCCGAATGGCTGAAGGGAGTATGACCAATGTCATGAAGCAGTGATGCTGCAAGCACGGTTTCGTCTGAGCTGAGACGCCTCGCAACATGCATTGATCCAATGCTGTGCTCGAATCTTGTATGGTGAGCTCCAGGATAAACGAGATCTGCAAAACCAAGCTGCTTTATTCTCCTCAATCTCTGAAATTGAGGTGTATCAGCTATCCTGACCATCCATTCATCAAGCTGGAGTGTGCCGTGAACCGAATCATGAATCAGCTTACCATTTTTCATACAAAACTAAGTTTATCGCAGATTTTTTAAACCCAACTGTTTTGCTCGAGGCAGGGGCCGTAGGGTAGCCTGGTTATCCTTCGGGCTTTGGGAGCCCGTGACCCGAGTTCAAGTCTCGGCGGCCCCATTCCATGGAACAGATTACAGGATGATTCAGCCACCTTATAAACCAATGAAATCTATATTTTTGCGGAGAACAATGATGAGACTATTTTCATAAAGTGGTGCGGGGAGTGATTGTCAGCAGTATCATCTTCTGTGGAAAGGGGCATTTTACTAAATCTTTTTGCACCAGAACCTCAGCATGTTTTGAAGTGATAACCGTGAGTTAATGGGGTGAAAAGAGAGCCAGAGCCCTGACATTCTATTTCCATTTCCACGACACCATAATCTGGTTTAATTCTTTCATAGGAATGACTTCCACTTCGTATTCTCGGTATATCTCATCTTTGTAGTCTGTAAAATGAGTATCGTCCGAAAGAATTCCCCTCCTATTCCATAGCTGTCTGGATGTTGAAATTAGAATTACCATATCTTCCTCTTCGGGGATTGGACTTTTTCTTCGGCAAACTGAAAGCTTTTTTGTGTTCCCTTTGAAAAAAGCCTTGCAGGCGTTGAGGTCAGAGTTTGTGCAGTTTTCTTCGAGAAGTATTAGTTTTGAACCAAACAATTTTTCAAGCTTTTTTTCAGCTTTCCTGTACAGCTTAAAGGTATCCCTAAACCTCTTTTGTGCCCTCTTTCTCAGTAGGTCATCAACAGCTTTTGATAAACTGCGGAAAGAGAGCTCTTTAATTATTGGAAAATATCCCAAAATAATGTTACTTGAAATACAATTGTCTATGAATTCATTTATTGGATCTTTGTAGTAGTCTTTGAGATCACCAAAATGGAGAATCGCTTTAATACAGCAATTTGCATCGATTACAACTCCATCTCCTTTGCTGTAAGGTCTTTCAAAAATAGATCTCCCTCCTCAGTCTCCAAATATCCGTAAATGATGGCATTAGATTCTAATGCTGTAAATATCGCGTAAACTTCATTTTTCAGCTCTTTACATTTGTTCCAGTCTTCAGAAATGCATTCAAAATTTCCAAGACATTCAGTTAGAGGATATTTTTCTGAGATCAGCTTTAAGCCTTCAATGGCTTTATTGAGTATGAAATATTTCCCAGCATCTTCAGAGAGGCTTACATCAAAATCGTCAAAAACCTCTTCTGATAGGAGATCACTGTACTTTATATTTTCCAGGGCTTCAACTGAAAGATCAGATAATCCAGCAAAAGCCAGCCAGACTCCACAGAAACCGTAATCCTCATTTTTGAACTTTTCGAGGAGATTCTGGTATTCTTCTAAAGTCTCATCCAGCTTCTTTTTGAATTTTTCCTTGTCATCAATTAGCAGTTCATCGTGGACCATCTCTACAAATTCTGAGGGCTTGGTCTGTTCATTAGTGTATTTTTCGGATATCTTTCCAACTCTATTCAAAAGGTGTGAATATTCTTCCTCCAATACTGGGAGGATCTCATTTCTAACTACCTTCAGACCCTCATCAGTTAGAATATAATCAACTCTGTCATTGTATCCCTCTCCAACAGGAATCTCCTTGATTTTTATGAGGTTGTGGTGTTCAAGCTTTCTTGAATACACATCAACACTCGGTGAAGCCGGGCCCATTCTCAGAATCTCGAAATGATATTTAATCGGGAACCCCTCTTTTTGCAATTCAGATACAACCTTGTGCAACCTAACTTTGCCCCTCACATACCCTCCTAAGAGGTATGATGCAAAGAGAATCTCCCATCCATCAAAAAGTCTGTTGTCTGTCATTTCTAACAGAAACACCATTTACAAAATTTAAATAAATTTCTGGGTTTTGGTATTGTTATATGGTGTTCTCCATTAAGGTGTGTTGTTAATCTCATGTGACTTCCTGTCTGCCTCGTTATTTCATAACCAAATTTTCTGGGAAGTTTTGCAAGTTTTTATCCATCCAGATCTCTCGGAAGTTTCATAATGTCAGAACCTCTTGCTTGACAATATGGAGCCTGATGATCTTTGGCCTCTCTTCTTCATCAAAGTGGCACTCTACTGCATCCTTGACCATCTCTCTTAATTCTTCAAGGGAATCAGCTTCAATAAAGATTGAGTGACCTAAGGCTCTTGCTATGTAACCATCCTCTGTTTCTTCAACGAGGAAAATGATTTCATCAATTTTTTTCAGTTCCTGCATAAGTGTTTTTTTAGTCTGAACTCTGCTTAAACTTTTTTTTGTCTTTGGTGTTGTTCGGTAAATCGAATATTGTCTTGTAAAGCCGTTATTCGGTGTGGTGAGTAAAATCCACGAGGTTCCTTAGATTCACACCCTCAGACAGAGAATTAACCTCCCTCCACTTCCCCATGTATTGCCGGTAGATCTCGGAAAAGGAATTTCCCATCATAGCTTTGAACGTCCAGGCTTCCTGTGTTGTGTGCCATGATGCAATCCGTGAGCCCGTAGTAGATCACGAAACAACATTTTTCGGTGAGCCATTGATGAATGCTCTGATGTTCTCCACAGTCATCACGAGTCTTCTCATCAGTGCCTCTTCTGTGTAATAACCTACATGAGGGGCTAAAACTGCATTTTTTGCATTTCTGAGTGGATGGTTTTCAGGCAGAGGAGGTTCGATGTCAAAAACATCAAGACATGCCAGAATCCTTCCGCTTTCGAGCTTTTTTGCGAGTGCTGCCGTGTCTATTATTTTCCCCCTTGCAGTGTTCACAATTATGGCTCCATCTTTCATCATCTCAAGCTCTCTCTCACCTATCATTCCCTCTGTCTCCCTCGTTAAAGGCACATGTATCGTCACAATATCGCTCTTTCGAAGAAGTTCCTCAAGCTGCACATACCTGACACCCTTCTTTTCAAGATTGTCTTTCCTTGTTCTTGAGTAGGCGATGATGTTCATTCCAAAGGCAAGAGCTATCTCGCAAACCCTCTGTCCAATTTTTCCCGTTCCTATCACTCCCAGAGTTTTGCCGTAAAGCTCTCTTCCAAGCAAATTGCTGCTGTCTTTTCCAGATCTCACAGCATTATCGCATTCAATAAGCTTTCTCTTTGCAGAAATAATCATCCCAAAAACAAGCTCGGCAACAGAGCTGGTTGAGTATTCAGGAACGTTGGACACAGTTATTCCAAGCTCACGGCACTTTTCAATGTCGATGTGATCATAACCTGTGAATGAGACGGCAATCATCTTCAGATTTTCAAGCTTTTCAATAGTCTCTGCTATGACAGGATAATTCACAACAACCATTATATCTGCGTCTTTTGCCCTCTCAACAATCTCATTCTGATCCTCTGGTTTGGTTTCAAACAGCTTCACCTCGCAGTTGAGGGTGCTAAACTCCCTCACCACAACCTCCTCTGGAAGCTGAAGAGGTTCCACAATGGCAACCTTCATGCATGCTGATCTGCACAACCTGGAAATTAATGTTTCGCATCACCTGATCCATACGACCATGATAGAGGAAAATTTAAAGGCTTGAAAAGGAAACTGAATCCATGGTGAAGGTTCTGATTACCTTCCCTCTTGATGATGAGCATGTTTTCAGGATAGGGGAGATTGAAGGTGTTAATGCTGTCAGGGAAACAGAACCTGACATGATACTCAAAGAGATTGAAGATACAGAAGTTCTGTATGCTATTAAAATCACAAATGAGGAATTTTCCAGAGCAAAAAAACTTGTCTGGATTCACTCACCATTTGTTGGAGTGGATTCACTGCTTATAGATGATGTAAGGAAGAGCGATGTCACGGTCACCTGCTCAAGAGGAATTCACGCATCCCAGGCTTCTGATCATGTATTTGCATTGATTCTGGCATTTGCAAGAAAGTTACCTGAGCTTTTTGAAGATCAGAAGAGAAGGAAATGGAAGCCGAGACATCCATTTCCCTTTGAACCTCTTGACGAGCTCCGTGGAAAAACTCTGGGCATAATCGGTCTCGGCTCCATAGGGAGAGAAGTTGCAAGGAAGGGGAAGTGTTTTGGAATGAAAGTTATTGGAGTCAAGAACACCAGATCTCCTTCGGAGCATGTTGATGAAGTATACAGCCCCGAAAATCTGGACAGAGTTCTGGATCAATCTGACTTTCTTGTGATCTGCGTTCCTCTCACCAAGGAAACAACAGGAATGATTGGAGAACGAGAGCTCAGAAAGATGAAGAGAACATCCTATTTGATAAACATCGCAAGAGGCGGAATTGTTGATGAGAATGCCTTAATAAAAGCCCTGAGAAATGGCTGGATAGCAGGTGTAGCGTTAGATGTTGCTGAACATGAACCTCTGCCTGAGGATTCTGAGCTGTGGGATTTTGATAACGTCATAATAACACCACATGTTGCAGGATCAACACCACATTACTGGGACAGGGCAGTTTCAATTTTCATGGAAAATCTGAAAAGGTTCCTGTCAGGGAAAGAACTGATGAATGTGGTTGACAAAAACAGAGGATACTGATCAGAATCCTGTAAAATCTTTTGCTATCTCCACAATCCCTGGAAAAACCTTTCCGACCACTCCCCTTTTTGGGGTTATAAATGCATAGATTACCTTTGTAGACGGAGTTACCGAGATGTGCTTGACTTCCTGAACAGGAAGATCCTTCATGTGTTTTAAAATCCTTTCAAAGTCCTCTTTTCTTCTGTAGTACACAACAAACTCCTCACCATCAATGCTGGCTGTCTCTGTTCTGTACTCAAACAGATTGTCTATTGGCTTTGTAAATTTGTAGATTCCCTTTTTCACTGCATGGACGTCTCCTTTTACTGCATGTCTGCATTTCAAAACAAAAAACAGCCTGTCGTCCTTGAGAGTTAGCTTTGAGATCGGAAGATAGAGAATGCTCTGCCTTGGAAGGAGAGTGAGTGTGACCTCAATACTGTTTATATCGGGGTTATCTATCCTGTATTCAGCCTTAAAGCCAACATATCCTCCAAGCCATGTATAAAGCTGGTCTTGCGGTTTTATTACTTCCTCAAGCTCCTCCACAACATTTCTCATGAGCAGAATATTCAGCTTTCTCCCGTAAAAAAACTGAAGAGTTGCAACTCCTGCAAAAAGAACTAAGATTGCGAAAAGACCTGAAAGATCCAGGAATGCCATTTTCAGCCCTCCAGATACACAACTCCTGATGAGCTCTCCACAATTCTGTATCTTATCCCAGCACCTTTTAAAGCTCTTTCCATCTCTCTGAGAACTGCTCTTATCACCATCCATGCCAGTGGTATGCATGACTTGCAGTGGGGAAGAGATCTGTTGAAGTTCACAAAAACCGTCACATTTTTTTCCTCCACATTTACTCTCTCGATAAGTCCAAGCTCAACTATGCTCACACCAAATTCCGGATCCCTGATGCTTCTGAGAAGGCTGATTACTTCATCTGGATTCATAATCTGACTCATCTGTCCACCTCTGCGATTTCAAGAAGTGTTTTCCCAATATCTCTCAGCATATCCATGCCATGTAGATGTGAGCTGATGAGAGGTACTTTAACGGATTTCCCAATTTTTTCAAGCTTTGCTGTTATCTCGTTATCCCGGGTGTGTTTGTTTATGATCACACCTGAAACCTCCATGCCAAAATTCCTCAGTGCATCAATTGCTCTCTCACCTTCAAAAAGTGAGAGTGGCTCTGGATTGGCAACAAGGAATACACTGCATTTTTCAGACAGGAATTTCCTGACAAGTTCCATCTTCTCTCTTTTTTCTTTTAATTCCACCATAACAGGGTCTTCCTTTTCCTCAACAGGAATCTTCACTTCCTCACCATCTATTATCACGCACTTCCTGCCTGTGACACTTTCAATTGTTTTCCTTCTGCTCAGTATCTCATTTCTGAGCTCCATGAGCTTCTCTATCCAGATCAATGCTGTGTAGGGGAGGGTTAGAACCCTCACAGTCAAACCTGTTGGAGGCATGTCAAGAACAATGTGGTCATAATCAAGTGAAATAAGATCTGTAAGTCCTTCAAGGATGCTGTATTCCTCTATTCCAGGAGAGTATTTCAGGGAATCAACGTATCTGTCAAGATTCAGAACTTTAAGATAGGAGTACATTCCTCTTATTCTGCTTACCGTTCTCTCAAGATATTTTTTGGTTAAGAGATCTGTGTTTACCTCAATGGCAAAAAGATTCTCTGATATTTTTGTGGGCTTCTCTGAAAGCCTTACCCCGTAAACATCTCCAAGATTATGTGCTGGATCAAGAGATGCAATCAGTGTTCTGTGGTTTTCAGCAAGATTGACTGCAAGAGCTGCGCTGCATGTTGTTTTCCCGACTCCTCCTTTTCCTATGAAGATGTATCCCCTTCCCATTCCCACTACCTCATAGCTCGAAAAACTCTGCTATCTGGCTCAGAGGGTCATCTGCCCTCTCTGCCGATATTCCAAGAACATAAAGCTCTTTCGCAACATGTGGCAGTAGTTCAAGACTTAGAAACGCGGGGGGAGATGGAAGTCCTATGTAACTGCCAAAAAGAAGAAGAGCAAAGACGTTTTCAAGTTCTCTCTCCTCAATTCTTATGAATTCAACCGATCTTCCTTTAAAGCCTTCTGCAAAGCCTTCAAAAAAATTTTGTAAATCTTTAAGGATTTTTCTGAAATCCGGTTTCATCAAGCAGGCACAGCCTCCTTACTCTCCTTCCTAACAGCTCTTCCAAACTCGTACAGCAATATGAGGGAAAGCAAGAGCTCGATAGCAACAATGGCAAGCACGGGTTTTGATGGATTCACCACAGCAATGAACCAGATATACGCCAAGGTAACAGTGAGCCACAGGAACAGAGCAGGCAGTAGTACAAGGTATCTCATTATGCCAGTAACATTCAGAACGTTTCTAACCCAGAGACCTGCTGTCATGAGAGCTATGGCTGCAAGCATCTGGTTTGCTCCACCAAATGCCGGCCATATTATCGTCCAGTTTCCTGTTGCCGCAAGTCCTATTCCAATCAAAGCTGCAACAACAGATGCAATCCACCTGTTGCTCAGCCTGTTTCTCGTGGATTCATCTCTGATAACCTCTGCCATGATCTCGCTCCAAGTAAACCTTGCAAGTCTGTTGGTTGTGTCAAGTGTTGTCAGGGCAAAAGCTGAAACCCAGAGCCCTGCAAAAACTGTTCCTATTTTCACATCAACACCAAATGCATCCTGCCATCCCATGCCGTAGCTCTGAGCAAATATGCCAACCTTCCCAAAGCTCTTCAGCATTGCTGCCACATAATGAGTTCCCATGTATGCTGGATCGCTGAGTTTTACGGCATCAATTCCAGCTTCTGCAAGCTTTGCTCCAGCCTTTCCAAGCAGGGACATACCGTAAGCTGCTATTGATGTAACAACCAAGGTCGACAGAAATCCTTCTGTCAGCATTCCACCATAGCCTATCGTGAGCCCGTGGAGCTCATTTTTCAACTGTTTTGATGTTGTGCCTGAAGCTACAATGCTGTGAAATCCCGAAAGGGAGCCACATGCGATAACGAGAGGTATTACAGGCCAGAACGGTGATGGCTTACCCCCCACAACAATTGCAGAGAACATGGTGTATGCAGGCCAGTTAATTTCCCTGTTAACAATAAGAAACGCAAGTCCACCTGCAAGCAGTCCGAACCAGAGAATCCATGCATTCAGATAATCTCTGGGCTGGAGCAGCACCCAGACTGGAAGTGCTGCTGCTACTATTATGTAGAAGAACAGAAATATGTACCACTGCTCTTGAGTAAGTGGGAGTGGAAACTGAAATCCGAGCCATATACTTCCGACAAGAAGCAGAAGTCCGATTGCTGTTGCCGGGATTATCCCAACTCTTACTCTGTACATCAGGAAACCAACAATCAGAGCTGAGACTATGAAGAACAGTGAAGCTGAGGCAACTTCAGGTGTCTTTACAAATATCGATGTTATGACTGCTGCAAATGCTGCAACAACCAGTATCAGAACGAAATATATGAACACCTGAAAAATCAGTGAAGTTCTCCTGCTCATCACTCTGCCTGATATCCACTGAATGCTCCTCCCATCATATCTCACAGATGCCATCAGAGAGAGATAGTCATGCACTGCACCAAGCAGAACGTTTCCGAGCCATATCCATGCAAGACCGAGAAGCCAGCCCCAAGCCATTGCCATCACTGGTCCAACAATAGGCGCTGCCCCTGCTATTGATGCGAAGTGATGCCCGAATAACACGGGCCTATCAGCTGGAACAAAGTCAACGCCATCATAGAATTTTTCTGCAGGAGTGTCTCTGGCTGCGTCTGCCTTTACAACTTCCTTCTCCAGCTTTTTTCCATAAGTCAGGTACAGAACAACATACACAAGCAAACCGAGCCCAATAACAACTGTCGTTGTCAGAGCCATTTTACCAGACCTCCAGAATGTGGCTGAAGATTAACTCACAATTAATCATTACCTGAATATTTATAAACACATTCGATCATGGACGAACTGATGTTCTGCTCTGGAATCTCGAGTTTTTCGCAGGAGATTGCATATCAGAGATCACCAAACATTTTTATAACATCTGATGTAAATTTTGATATGGTTAAGGTTGAGAGGGTAGAATTTGATGAAAAGATCTCGCCTCTATCGCCCCTTGAGGAGAAAATAATGGAATTTTTGTGGAAACATGGACCCAGTCATGTGGCACTCATTGCAGAGGAGATTGGCGCATCGCTGTCCAGTGTTGCTGCAACTCTTGACAGGCTTGTGAAAAATGGGCTTGTGGAAAGGAAGCAGGAAAAAATTGATGGCAGGAGGAAATTTGTTTTCTATCCGGTTGTTTCAAGGAATGAACTTGAGAGAAGATTCGTTGAGAACGTTCTTGACAGGCTTGTTGAAAATTTTGGTGAGGTAGTGGTGGAGTACTTCCACAGGAAAGGGATTAGAAAATGAATGCGGTAGAGTGCACAGTGTACTGTTTAACTACCTCACCACTCTTTTTACCTTCATCTTTTATTCTTATGGGCTTCGCATTTTCCTCAGCAGGCTATGTTCTTGTTAAAAACAGCATAGGAAAGCTGAGACTTTACTGGCTTGCAAACATTCTCGCTCTTGTAAATGCACCCATACTCTATTTTTCAATGAGCTGCAGCATGGGTTTATTTCTGAAAATTTATTTTGGATATGCTGTTCTTGCATTCTCTCTTCTCGCTCTGGCACCATTTGGCTACAGGTATTATCTGAAAAAGAATTATGGTTTTGAAAGAGATCAAGAGCTTGAAAAACTTGCAGGGATGGAAAATGTTTTCGTTTTAAATTCTGCATTGCCCAAGGCATTCACTCTCGGAAAGGACGTTTTTATAAGTGCAGGGATGCTGGATCTTCTTGAGGAAAATGAACTTAAAGCAGTTCTGATGCATGAAAGATTCCATGTAATTCAGAACAGAACTCCTTTCCTGAACAGACTGAAATATCTGACTTTCCTGCCAATTTCTCAGAACAGGATCGAAATTATGGCAGATGAATATGCCGAGAAAACCGCTGGAAAGGAGGCACTTGAGAGTGCAAAAAGAAAAATTGAAGAATTTTACAGTTAATGTTCCAGATCGTACTCCTCTTCGTTTATGACCTCATCAGGATCAGCATACCACTCAGCATTTCTTCTTCTGAGAAGAACGTAAATAACTGCCACACCAATCCCAACTGCAAACACAGGATAGTACCATAAACCAATGAATATTCCTTCTTTTGGAGGATTAACAAGAACTTCCTTTCCGTACATTGCCTGAAGTTCTTTAATAATCTCTTCCTTGGTCATACCCCGGTTTATCATTTCTCTTATTTCATTTCTCATCCTGTCTGCGGTACCACAATTACATGATTCGAGAACCATCCCACATCCACATGTGCACATAACATCCTTCTGAACGTCATTCAGGGTAAGAGCCTGTGCATTTCCGGCAGATAGTATCATGAGAAATAAAAAAATATATTTATTCATGCTTCCACCCCGCTTTCAGATTTAAAGACAAATTCCTTAACAAATTTCCTGGGTATGAGGGCAAAGATACCACCAAAAGTCAGAATCCAGCTTCCGAGCCATATCAGGTTTACAGCTGGATCTATTTTTACCTCAAAAAGTGCACGATTCTGTTCAGCACCATTGAGAATTATAAACAGATCTCTGGGGAATTCGGTGTACAGATCCACTCTTCTTATCTCTTCCTCATTACCTGTCTTGTACTTTTCAATTGCAGGTCTCAGCATTGTGACAAATCTCCCATCCTTCCACACCTCAACATTTGCATACCAGGTAATCTTCAACTCATCTTCCTTGAAGCCAAGGCCTCTGTAGATGAGGGTATAGTCCCCAAAAGTTCTCTCCTCATTTACACTCATGATCACATCTTCATACGTCTGGGCATAAACTCCCCCTGCAACTCCCATAAACACAATCAGCAATCCGAGGTGAGCGGTGTATCCTCCATACCTTCTTCTCCTTCTGAGTATTATTTTGATGCTGCTGAGATTTCCGTATTCATCCTTGAAAGTTGAAGTGTCTCTGATGTACTGTCTGATGTGTGTTGTCAGTGCGAAAAGAAAAACTGAAGTTGCCAGAATCATTTCAATTTTCAATTGCAGAATTAAGCCTGCTCCAATACCGATTACAAATGCAAGCAATGGAATTCTCATTCTTTGAATAAGCTCTTTGCCATGGGCTCTCCTCCAGGGAAAGGCAATGCAGAGACCAAGAAGTACGATCAAAGCAAAGGCAAGTGGTGTGATGACCTGATTGTAGAATGGGGGTCCAATTGTGACTTTGAATCCGGTAATGCCTTCACTGATCAGTGGAAATATTGTGCCCCAGAAAACGGTAAGGGCTGATGCTACCAAAATGAGATTGTTGAAGAGGAAGGTAGCCTCCTTTGACAGTGGAGATTCAACAATATCCTGACTCTTTATGTAATCTTTTCTCTCGTATATAACCCATAATGTGATTACGGGAACCAGAAATAGCATAATCATGAAGGGTGGTGTAAGATTGCTCTGTCCAAACGCATGAACACTGCTTATAACTCCGCTCCTCGTTATAAATGTTCCAAGAATTACGAATTCGAATGTGATAAATGCGAGAATTATATTCCAGAGCTTCATACCTCTTCTTGCTTCCTGAATCATGATACTGTGTACTAAAGCCGAAAGAGTGAGCCAGGGAAGCAGAGAGGAGTTCTCAACTGGATCCCATGCCCAGTATCCACCCCAGCCAAGAACCTTGTACGCCCATATCGCTCCCCAGAATATCCCCTGGGTAAGCCAGACCCATGTAAAGACTATCCACTTTCTCGCTCTCAGTACCCACTTGTCATCTGCAATCAGAACGCCGGATAACGCCAGTGCGAAGATCAGAGCAGCTCCCGCATATCCAACAAAAAGTGTTGTTGGATGTGCAACCATTTCCGGTGTTTGCAGCAAGGGATTCAGTCCTATACCATCCACTGGGAGAAACCCCAGCCCCTGAAAGGGATTTGAGACAGTTGAAAGAAGAAGGAGGAAGTACACCATCACTACCATGGAAACAAGCATGGTGTAGGCTGAGAGCAAGTCCTTCTTTTCAATTCTCAGATATGCTACCATGTATCCCGCCAAGAGCAGTGCCCATAGCAGAAGCGAGCCATCAGATCCTGCCCAGAATGCTGTGAATTTGTAGAAGTCAGAAAGATTTCTGCTTGAGTATGAAGCAACATACTCTATCCAGAAATTGTCAGTAAGGAAGTAATACCAGAGAAGTAAAGACGCCAACAGTACCAGTAAACTTGTAAGGTAAATGGCTCTCTCACCATAATAGAGGAGCTTTGGATTTTTACTGTTTATTCCCGAATAGTATGCCCAGACAGAATAAAGAGAACTAAAGAGAGCCAAGTAGAGTATTATATGACCAATATCCAAAGTCGACACCCCCTCAGATTACAACTCCCATTTTTTGTTACCCCTTTTCTTTCCCTTTCTATCCCCATCTCTTCTGGATTTTCCAATTGTATATGCAACAAACCCTGTTATGGCAAGTCCAAGAATGTAAAACGGAAGCATGTCACGGCTGTCTCTTTTAGATGCACTTTTAATTGCTTCAAGCTCCTGATTAACCAGTATGGAGCTTCCATACAGCGTAACATATTTGTTGATGAGTTCATCAGACGTTTTTCCTGCAAGCAGTTCTCTGTTTATTTCCGATCTCAGCTGAACAGCTGTCTCACAGTGACAGTTTGCAAGTATCTCTCCGCATCCACATGGACAGTAAATTTTGCTTTCCACATCCATGGAACTGTATTGAGCGTTTACAATTCCCATGAGTGCCAAGACTGTTGCAAGGATTATAGCATTTTTCATTTTACCACCTAATTTTACATTCATCGTAAATCGATATTTAAATTTTCCTTGTTGTGAGGACAAATGCAAGAGCCAGTGCTACCAGTGATACCATCAGAGTAAAATCCGGAGATTTTTTTCCGGGATACGATTCAGGGTCTCCCGGCATTGTTCCAGCTCTCAGCTCCTCTATATTGGAAAATCTGTCTGAGTCGCTGTCAAGCTGCATCAGTTCTGGAGTTAACGATCGGATTTTTGCAAAGTCCGCACCAAATGAGTTCACTCCACCATAGCCTGAGCTCTGAACATGACAGAGTGTGCATTTTTTAACCTCGTCAGGAAAATCCTTGAAATTCTTCATGTACTCCGGCCTTGAAAGAGCTGGCTGTAACATCAGCAGGACTGAAATCAGTATCACAGCAATTCTCACCACAACTTCTTTTCTTGCCACCTCTTTCACCTCTTTTACGAGAATTGTAAAACAGGTTTTATAAAGGTTGTTGCTCCATTGAGCAGTCATGCCAAACATGGTCTGAATTCGCATTTTGGCTGATTCCTGAAGGATATGCATCCAGAAGGGTGTCAGGATCACAAGCCTTATAAACAATTTCTGTGGTTCTTCATTACCCTGTAGACGGGCCGGTAGCTCAGTCTGGGAGAGCGCCGCCTTGGCATGGCGGAGGCCTGGGGTTCAAATCCCCACCGGTCCATTGATTATAAATCTTTTGCCTGCACCTGTTCTGTAGCAGACGCACGTGAACAGGTGCTGCAGGAGCAATTCCCAGCCCTCCAAAGCCCTTTGACATCTCAGGTGACATCTCCGTGTCCCCTTTCAGGTACAGGGGAAGAGACACCCTGTCATGGATAGGTTCTGAAGTAGTG
>JALURI010000068.1 GCA_027016965.1 Geoglobus sp. | reverse complement strand
GATGTTGTTCCGATTTCTCACGGACTGAAAATTTACGAAAAATCAAAGCCACCAAAAAAATTTGTCAGGGTTGAGAACGGAGACCACTTTTTGAGGAGAAACAGAAAAATAATCGAACTTGCTTTCAGCTGGGTTTCTGAAAGGAGGGAAGGAGAGGGAGTTGAGTCAATCAGGATCTGATGCTTTCCAGAACTCCCTCAATCTGTTTCCAGACCTCATCTATGCTTTTTGTTCCGTCTATATCATTCACAACTCCTTTCTGGCTGTAGTACTGGATTAGGGGCTCGGTCTGCTCTCTGTAAACTCTCAGTCTCTCTTTTACAGTTTCCTCTTTATCATCATCCCTCTGATAAAGCTCTCCACCGCATTTGTCACACTTCCCCTCAACCTTTGGAGGACTGTAGATCACGTTGTAAACAGCTCCACAGCTCTTGCATGTTCTTCTAAAAACTATTCTTTTTATTATCTCCTCATCAGGAACGACTATGTTGATTACGGCATCTATCTTCCTGCTCATGTCGTCCAGCATCTCATCAAGAGCCTCAGCCTGGTTTATAGTCCTTGGAAATCCATCGAGAATGAAACCCTTTGAGCAGTCATCCTGAGAGAGTCTTTCTCTTACGATTCCTATGACAATCTCATCCGGGACCAGCTCTCCCCTGTCCATATATTCTCTTGCCTTCCTGCCAAGCTCTGTGCCCTTTGAAACAGCCTCTCTGAACATGTCACCTGTGGAAATCTGAGGAATTCCGCATTTTTCAACTATTCTCTTTGCCTGTGTTCCCTTTCCTGCCCCTGGAGGACCGAGAAGTATCAGGTTCATGTCAGGGCTTTATGGAGCAACTACTAAAGCTTTTTGATTTTTCCCTGTGGGATTCTCAATTTCCATTCTTTTGTCCTCTCACAACCCTGAACGCCTTTCTTATAGTTTCTCTAACAACATCTCTTTTTGAAAGTCCTCCAAGTCTGAATGCGGTTTTTCGGATACTTCCAGTTTCCAGAAAAAGCTCAATAATTTTTCTTTCATTAGGGCTCATTTCTTCCAACTTTAAAGCCTCACTTGCAACATCCATAAGACTTCTCTTCTCGTAGTGCATCTCATAAGGGCTTAAAGGCTTGCTGAACTTTTCAAAGTCGAACTCAATGAGATAGAGACCTGAGTTGCTGTAATAGCTGTTTAACTCGTTTAAAAGCTCGTATTTGTTTGAAAATCCTTCCATTCTGGCAATTTCATCACCAATATCCTCAATCCTTAGTTTTCTGACTGAGATTATTCTTGCCTTTCCAATAACCATTCCTCCGCAGTGGATGTAAACATGCTCATCAGGTTTAACGTAAGCTCTTTTCCTGATTGTTGATCTCTTTTCTCCAGATATCAGAGATTTCAGGTACTTTCTCTTAAATTCCAGATGCTTCATACCTCCTCCCCCAGATATATTCCATCTCTTACCCTTGTGATTTCAAATCTCACTCCTTTTCCGGGGATTTTATCAGTAAGAACTGTTATCACCCTTCCCTTAACAACAGCAATCCTCTCGCCATGGGCTCTCCCGTCAAGAGCGATTCTCGCAAAATAAACATCTCCCTTCCTTATGGGGGAAGGGTATCTCCGTCTTTTCTCAATTCCAAAGTCTTTTGGGCTAAGAACAAGCTTGACTCCATACTCCTCTTCCCACTCCCTGAGCCTTGAGTAAAATGATCTGAATGACATTACATGCTTGAGCTTTCTTCCCCCTCTGTAAGGTATGTATTTCTGGATCCCGAGAGCTGGCCATCTTTTTCCAGCTCCAGTTTCAAGAGCAAACTCAATTATCTTAGGCATCTCCTGATCGTTTATTCCGGGAAGCCACACAGGAGCTATGAGAAGATCTATTTTGCTGTTTGCTATGTATTCTGCAGTTTCAATGACTTTCCTTAGAGGGTACTTTATGCCATATATCCTGTCAGCAAGATTCTGGTTCAGAGTACTTATGCTGAGATTGATTCTGTCAAGAGCTGTGTCAAGCCTGTCAATCATGTCCCTGCTGATAACAGCCCCATTTGTCTGAACTGAGACGATTTCTGTTTCCCTGATTTTTTTGAGACCATGAATCAATTCCTCAATGTAAGGGTATAGGAATGGTTCAGCCTGCCCATCTATATGTGCCTCAACTCCCATGCCTTTGAATTCTGCAATCTTCCTGTATTCATCAAGAAGATAGTCAGTATCTATTATGTAATCATTCTTCTTTGTTCTGCTCTCTCTGCCCTCGTCAACACTGCAGAATATACAGCAGAGGTTGCATCCTGTTAATGGTCTTATCTGGATGAGATTTGTACCTCTGTCAATCAGACCGAATGCAGCATGTCCCAAAAGAGGAATCTGACTTTCACGGGTTATGTAGAACAGATTTCTTTTCGTGGCATGATGAAGAACCCTTTTTTCTTCAGCAAACTGGATTATGTACTCTCTGGAGTACTTTTTCAAAAGCTCATGATAGATGTTCTTTCTGAACCTTATCTCAATGAGCCTCCTTATCAGAAATACTTTCTCATCTCCTGTATCATACTCGAAGATCATAGCTGGGTCTTCTTTATTACTTCCTTTCCATACTCTGTTATTTTTGCCAGATTTCCATCCACAGAAATGTACTCCTTTTCTTTAAGAGCATTTATAACACTTTCAAGCATCTTCTCCGAAAGTCTTGTTGATTTTCTAAGCTTTTCCAAGGTCATGTCCCCTTCTGAAAGCATCTGAAGAACCCTGAGCATGTTTCCCGATAGCATGAAAATAATTGCCTCTTGTTTTATTAAACCATTGCGCAAGAATTTTAAGAGCTCTGGATTCATTTCAGGTGTGGATGCATTCAGAGCTGGCATAAGCTTCTTCACAACACTGAAGGCTGGAGGAGATTTTGACAGTCTGAGAAAAAATCTTTTTGTAATGCCGGCTATCGGAGCTTTTACTGGAATTCTGATATCCATTCCCGCCATTTTTGCCCTGAAACTCAATGCAGGTTTTCTCATCATACTGGCTTACATAGCCGTTGAAGGGATTAACCACATTGATGGTCTGGCTGATTTTTTCGATGCTGTATTTGCCCCACCTTCCAAGAAACTTGATGCTCTGAAGGACCTGAACACCGGAAGCGGAGGACAGGTGGCAGTATCAGCCTACCTGATTCTCTTAGCCTTCTTTTTTTCAGGAATTGGCCTTCAGGAGGCAGTTGCTGGGATAATACTGGCTCAGATTCTTGCAAAGCAGGGCATGCTCCATTTAATGCTGAAATTCGATCCACTGTGGCAGGGAATTCTGTCTGATTTCACAAAATACAGAAGCAGAAGAGATCACGCATCCTATCTCTTCACAATGGTAGCTGTAACCTTTCTCGGAGTGCTTTATCCGTTTAAGGTTCTCGCATCTGTGCTGATTTATCTGGTTTTGTTTTTCATCTTTTCCCAGTACGTGAAAACAAGGTTTGGCGGAATAAACGGAGACATGGTCGGGGCAATTAACTGCATCGTGTTTGCAGGTGTTGTGGGGGTGTGGGCGTGCTTGCCCTTGTGATGGCAGGCGGAAGGGGAAGCAGGATGGGATATGTGGAGAAACCGATGATTGTAGTCAAAGGCGTGAGACTGATTGATTTTGTAATTCAGGAGCTTGAAAATGCAGGAATTGACGCCATCTACATCACGTCTCCCCACACACTCAAAACAGAGAGATACCTTCATGAGATGGGAATGGAGGTTTTCAGAGGAAATGGAAAAGGCTACATCAATGACCTCTTTCTTGCTATAAAAGAATGTGAGATTGTTTTTCCTGTTATGAGCATCAATTCAGATCTATACATAGCAAGACGCGGAATCGTTCTTGAGTTTGTGGAAGCTTACATGAGGTCTGTTCTGCCATCAATGTCGTGCGTTTACAGAAATGGAAGACGTACTGGCATAAATGCTTTCGATCCAATTCTCGAAGAGCAGCCAGAGGAAAAATTCATTATTGATGAGAGAGATGTAATGAATATAGACACACCAGAAGATTTGAGGAGAGCAGAAAATGGATGAATACTATGAGAAGAGAAGAAGACTGATTGAAAGACTCAGAGATGAATTTAATCTGAGTGAAAGTGTTGTGAATGCAATGATTGAAGTGCCGCGACACCTCTTTATCCCGCCATATTACAGAAACGAAGCCTATAACGACTATCCCCTGCCCATAGGGCATGGTCAGACAATAAGCGCACCCCATATGGTTGCAATAATGTGCAATCTTCTTGATCTTCAGGATGGCATGAAGATACTGGAAATTGGCACTGGAACTGGTTATCATGCTGCTGTTGTTTCAAGAATAGTGGGCGAAAAGGGCAGAGTTATAACAATAGAGAGGGTTCCCGAACTTGCAGAGAAAGCCAAGGAAATCTACGAAAGCCTGGGGTACAAAAATATCCATGTGATTGTTGGAGATGGTAGCAAGGGATATGAGAAGGAAGCACCATACGACAGAATTTATGTCACTGCAAGTGCTCCAAAAATCCCCGAAAGTCTCCTTTTCCAGCTTAAACATGGTGGAAAACTCCTCATTCCTGTTGGAGATTTTATTCAGCATCTCTACATTGTGGAGAAAGATGAATACGGTCAAATTCACAGAAAAAGCTGGGGAGCCGTCAGATTTGTCCCGTTAGTCGGCGATGAGGGGTTCGATGATTAAACTAAGGTCTCTTTTATTGAATTGCAATCCACAATCAGATTCGCACAGACGATGCTTTCAGTTTTTAGATCATCCATATTTGTCTACCATACAAAAGTACCCACCCTTTCTCGTTAATTTCGTTAATCTCAATTCCCGGAATTATAGTTCCCATAATTTGAATTATACTTCATTTGTTACTCAAGTACCTGAGCTTTTTTTTCAGTACACCCATACAAGCAATCCCAGTATACGAAAACTTGATTAAAGACTTTGGTTATAAAATTTCCAAGGAGGTGTTGTTTGATGATTGTTGCTGCGGTTGATGATGAGGACAGAATGGATAAAATTGTTATCTTTGCTGCTGAGGAGGCGAAATTGAGAAATAAGAAGCTCAACATAGTTCACTCCCTTTATGGTGGTGATAAAACAGGCCAGAAGGATGTGGAAAGGGCGAGAGAATTGCTGGAGAGAGCTGAAAAAGTTGCCAAGGATATTGGTGTCGAGGTTGAAACTCATCTGCTTGTAAGAGGTTTAGAGCCTGCCGATGACATTATTACCTTCAGCGAGGAGAACAATGCAGAACTTATAGTTATGGGAGTCAGAAAAAGATCTCCGGTTGGAAAGCTTCTATTTGGCAGTGTTGCCCAGAGGGTTATACTCAACACAGATATACCAGTGATATGCATTAAGTAGTTTTCAAGTGCTCCGATAAAAAAGTCAGCTGTATGATTCATATCTCATGACTAATATAGACAGAGTTGGCTCCAGTAATGGGTTCGTTTTTACTTTTACCTGAATCACTGATATTTTTGGAGGCTGAGAAACACCGAGAAGCGTCCCCACTGTAGAGCTGAGTTGAGCTACAAGCAAAAAGCATACAGCATAAACCGGCTAAACTTTTATAAGCAATAATCATTAAATTTCAGAAGGAGGTGGTACTCTGAAGAGTTTCTCAGAATTCGCAGAAAGTCTGCTTGGTGGTGATCTGTTTGAGAAGGATGAACCTTTAAAGGGTGTGAGGGTTCTTGAAGTCTGTTCAGTTGTTCTCGGTCCTGCAACAGCAGATATACTTGCAGAATTTGGAG
>JALURI010000067.1 GCA_027016965.1 Geoglobus sp. | reverse complement strand
TGGTTTTATGGGCATCATCATCACCAAACACCTGTCAAAGATGTATATCAAAAACTTGACCTGCATTTTTTATAAGTTTGTTGGAAACCTCATCATTATCAATGGCCATAATCTGTGAGATTTTCTGATATGCATACTTTACATTGGAAGGTTCATTTCTGCCTTTCAGTGGAGATAGAAATGGGCTATCGGTTTCAAGAAGCAGATTGTCTATACTGATATGCTCTACAATTTTTTTAACATTGCTGGCGAAACATACCAAGGTTGAGATGGATACATAGAACCCGGAGTCCTGGATTCTTCTTACAAGGCTTTCACTGCCTGTATAACAGTGAAAAACAGCAGTAATGTCTCTATCCTTTATTATGTTATACACCTTTTCCTCGGCCTTTCTTGCATGAATAACGAGGGGCTTATTAATTTCCTCTGCAAGTTTAACAAACTCAAGAAAAACCTCTTTCTGTTTTTCATAACTTGCTTTCGCCTTTTTCAGGTCTATTCCAACCTCTCCGACACCGACTATTCTGTCAGAGAACTTGAATATCTGATCAATGGCATATCTGTAATCGGATTTTCCTATTCTGTTTGGTGAAAAGCCGAGAGTTGAGTAAACAAAACCATCATAAGTCTGGGAGATTCTCAGTGACCTCTCGTTCGAAAGAAAATCAAAGCCAGAATCGATTATGAAAAGAAGTCCGGTTATTTTTGCATTTCTGATAACCTCATCTCTGTCTCCACTAAAGCTGTCGAAATTGAGATGGCAGTGAATGTCTACAAGCTCCATGCCTATCTTGCCCTCATCTTCATCAGATAATTAACTGCATTTATCACTGCATCAACACTTGCCATAACTATGTCAGGACCTGCTCCTCTCGCAGTAAAGTTTCTGCCCTCTTCATCCTCAACGGTTACGTAAACCTCAGCAAGAGCATCGCTCCCGCCAGTAATGGCATCCATCTTGAATTCAGTGATTTTTATACTTTTCCCCACGAGCTGAGCAACAGCCTTCAATGCAGCATCCACAGGTCCAACACCAATAGCAGACGTTACTCTCTTCTTCCCCTCCACCTCAGCATTTAATATGGCAGTCGGAGTTATCTTGTTTCCTGTGAGGATCGTGGCTTCATCAATTACAATAGCCCTCTCCTCCTTTTTCACTTCTCCCATTAGAACCTCTGCAAGTGTTATAACATCCAGATCTGTAACTTTCTTGCCCTTATCACCGAGATCCTTCACCTTCTCAACTATTTTTGAAAGGATCTCTTCGCTGACAAAGTATCCCGCATCCTCAAGGACCTTATTTATCTGATGCCTTCCTGCATGTTTTCCAACCACTATCCTTCTTCTGTGCCCCACCATTTCGGGAGTTATCACGCCTGGCTCGAATGTTGATGCTTCACTCAGAACACCGTGGGCATGAATTCCGCTTTCATGGCTGAAGGCGTTCTCTCCAACTATGGGTGTGTTGGGTGGGAGCTTTATTCCTGTAAGTCTTTCAACAAGCCTTGCGGTCTCTACAAGGTATTCTGTTCTGATGTTTGTTTTCAGACCTTCAACTGCAGAAATGAGCATCACCACTTCAGCCAGGCTTGCATTTCCTGCTCTCTCGCCAATACCATTGACTGTGACCTGGACTTCATCTGCTCCAGCATTTACAGCAGCATATGTATTTGCAACAGCCAGTCCGAAGTCATTGTGACAGTGGACATCAATTGGGATCTCAAGATGTTCCCTGAGCTTTGAAATCAGCTCGTAAATCTGGAAAGGCGTTGCAACTCCAACAGTATCGGGAACATTGATTATATCAACTCCTGCATCCTCTACTGCCCTGTATATTTTTTTCAGGTAATCGATCTCTGTTCTCGTTGCATCCATAGCAGAGAACATGCATTCCACACCATGGGATTTGATATACTCTACCTCTCTCACAGAGTCCTCTACAATCTTTCCTCTGCTTTTTTTAACGGTATGTTCAATCTGGATTCTTGAAGTCGAGATGAATATGTGAACCATATCAACATCAGCCTGAATTGCTCTGTCTATATCCTCTCTCACAACTCTCGCCAGACCACATACTGTTGCATTCAACCCAAGATTTGCAATTTCCTTTACTGATTCAAACTCACCCTGGGTTGCTGCTGGGAAACCTGCCTCTATAACATCCACACCCAGTTTGTCAAGCTGTCTTGCAATCTGAATTTTATAGCTAAGGGGAAAAGATATGCCTGGAGTTTGCTCACCATCTCTGAGAGTTGTGTCAAAGATTCTCACATTTCGCATGCCCCCACCTTAACTGTATCTAAATAAAAATTTATGGTTGGCAGTCCAATATCGATTTTTTGATTAAACCGCTGAAATATTCAATTGATGCACTGCATTTAAGGAGCTTTGACCTGCTAAATGTTCTGAAATAATTCATCCGAGCATGAAGGTGGGAACTGGAATCGGGGAAACTGTAGCTTAGATACTTCTTCAATGGTTATTGGAAATATTTTTTATTACGATATCCGGTAAGCTTTCTCATCAAGTAGAATGCTGTTTACCTAATGATGGAATTTAATTCGGCAAATCGATGAATATAAGTTTATTTTAGTAAAATATCTATTAAAAGTTTCGTATAATTATTTGAACTGCCATATCGATCAAAAAATTTAAAAATGTATGACTTCTGAATATATGCTGTGTTGAGAAAGACACAGGATAAAAATTCCAGGTGTGTTCATAATTCTGCTAATAAGTTATGGTTGAAAATGGAAAATGGGGTGATCAAAGCACACCCTTACTGCAGAAAGTGTGGCATTATAAAAAACATATCTTCAGATAGAGGTAAAAAGATGCAATATTTTATTGTTGTTTTGTCAAACCTGAAAAAGGAACTTGAAAGTAAGGGATACAAAATTTCAGAAGCACAGATGAGGAACATAACCAATGAACTCTCCAGAATTGATGGTTTTGATGATGTGTGGTGGATTACGCTCTCAAAACAAAAAGAAATATTTATAAGGGTTGTTAGAAAGTACATTAAAGTGTCCAAGAGGGTAATTGAAAGACATGTAGATCTCGCTTATCGTAATTGTAACATATCCAGATATTAGGTTGCTTCAGCGTCTTGAAATGAGAATACATCTCATGAGCCGCTGATCAGCAGAGACTGAGCTTTATGCGATGAGGAGGGCTGATCAGCAAGGATAGTGGATATTATGTGTGTTGACGCAGTAACACCTTTTTCCGTTTTACCAGAAAAAGAACAAGGATGATAGCCCCCACGATTTCAAATATAAAAGTTCGAGAAGGTGATGGAATATACTCGGTTGCGATCGTTCTTGCGTATTCATAAAGACTTTCATATTCTTCTTCGGGAAAATTACCTAAGAATGGCCAGAAAAGTGTTACTGGGTCTGTCCACATCTCATCTTCTACCAGATGAAACAAAGATCCGACTGAAAGAGTTATGGAAGTTTTTTGCAGGGTACCAAGAAAAAGAAGAATGAAGACAAAAAGAAGAGTGTGGCCTATTACCCTCCCGTTGTTTAGTGGGAGGACAACCATACCAAGAGGTTTGTCAATAATGTCTGGGAACAGAGAGGCCATAACAACAATTCTGTAGTCAAATTTCAATCCAGTCTTTTCCTCAAAAAACCAGAATATTCCGAGGGTTATTCCTGTGTGACCAAGGATCAGCATGGAAATCTGAGTATTGCATGCCGTATCATATATTTTACTTTTCGTTATGGTCTTGTGATCGAACGTACTTCTGTTGCTATTCCGGTATATGGTGGAAGTTGTGATCCCAGCGTATCTTATTTCTGGATGTTTCCGGCGTGTCTCAGATTTTTGAGGAGTGTGATTATGGACGAAAACATAATTGCCATAATTCCCGCATATAAGGAGGAAATTGCCATTGGTAGTGTTGTGCTGAAAGCTAAGAAGCACGTTGACAGAGTTATAGTGGTTGACGATGGTTCACCAGATAAAACTGCAGAAGTTGCAGAGTTGGCAGGAGCTGAAGTAATAAGACTTGATAGAAATTATGGAAAGGCTTATGCTTTGATGAGAGGACTTGAGAGGGCAAAGGAGCTTGACTGCTCTGTAGTCGTAATGCTCGATGCAGATGGTCAGCACGATCCTGATGAGATCCCGAGAGTTGTGAACCCTATATTAAGAGGAGAGGCAGATATGGTAATCGGATCCAGATTCTTGGATGTCAGAGGAGATATTCCAAAATACAGAATTCTTGGACAAAAAATACTCACGTTTACCACAAATTTTGGTTCTAACGTATCCATTACTGACTCTCAGTCTGGTTTCAGAGCTATAAATAGAAAAGCTTTGGAAAACCTGAATTTCAAGTCCTATGGGTATAGCATCGAATCGGAGATGATATGTTATCTCTCATATAAGGGACTTGTAATCAAAGAGGTACCGATCTCGGCAATATATGACGTCCCAAACAAACACAAGAAGAATCCCTTCTCACACGGACTTAGTGTCCTTAACGATCTGATTGGCTTGATTGGATATAGAAGACCTCTCTTCCTCTTCGGTCTGGCTGGATTCATTCTTACAGTTTTAGGACTTGCGTTTGGTTTCTGGGCTTTTTCGATATACTATCAAACAAACAAGCTTCCGTATGGGCCTTCAATAGGCAGTGCAGTTTTTCTGATACTTGGTCTGCTCATGGTTACATCGGGTTTGATTCTCAACTCATTAGTGCAGATAGTAAAGTTGCATGAGTAGTTTACGGACAATCACAGAAAGTATATGGAGGATTGCTTAAGCTCAGTTGTTGTGAACGATCAGTTGAGATGACTGTGGATAGCACACAGGCAAATAGAATTGCTTAATTATCTGCAACATTAACCATAATATAAGGGATACGACAGGTGGATCTTAATGGCAGAACTGAAAATTAAAATTCCTGAAGATCTGAAGAGGAAGATGGAAAAGTTCGGAGTGGACTGGTCACCGGTGCTACGGAGTACGATCGAAAGGGAATTTCAGAATTTGACTGAAATGGAGAGAATAGTATACCAAAAGCAATATGACTGAAGAGGATGCATTAGAGCTGGGCGAGAAAATCAGCAAATCGATTGATGAGAGGTTCAGAAAGCATGTTACCGGTGAGTGACGCCAATGTATTATTTGCTGCCCTTATAGCCAGAGGTGGAACATACATAATTTTTGTAACAAACAGGATTCTGAGGAAATTTCGTTTCATAGCTCCAGAGTGTCTGTTCATCAAAATTTGTGAGCATTTTGATGAGTGCGATCTGGTCGAATGACGGGAAGTTGAGAGGGCTGGATGCTGTTAGAGTTTACACAATGGGGTTAATACAGATGCTTGAATTTTAGTCACCGAACAAATCTTTATTTTGGGGGTTCTGACATTTATGCTTTCACGGATAAATCAAACGTACAGGAGTGGGGAATGATAGCGACAGTTCTGGGGACAAGACCAGAAATAATCAAGATGAGTCCCGTGATTAGAGAATGCGAGAAAAAGAGATTAGATTACTACATATTGCATACTGGACAGCACTACTCCTGCGAGATGAACAGTATACGCCACACACAAGCAAAAGCAAAATGTATTTCAAGGTTGGTTCTGAGTGAATGATATGAAAAAGGTGGAGTGCATTTACGAAAAAGGTGTTTTAATACCGATAGAGTCACTGGACATCCCAGAGCGATCCAGAGTGGTTTTGAGCATAGAGGAAGTAAAAACAATTGATGACCTTAAATTGTACGGATACTTAAAG
>JALURI010000066.1 GCA_027016965.1 Geoglobus sp. | reverse complement strand
TCCATTCCCTTCGGTGTTTGATGAGTGACCTCTGCAACTTCATTATGTTGAGCATGATTTTGATTGCCCTCACTTCTGGAGCTTCATGGAGAACCGCATATTTTCTCTTCTGCTTTTTCAGAATTTCCTCCTCTTCAAGCAACCTGAGGAACTGGGAGACAAAACCCTTGCTTCTCCCTAGAGAAGTTACAACCTCCTCAACTCCGACCACTTCTTTCTCCAGAATGTATTCCAAGGTCTCTACTCTCTCCCTGCTGGAGAGAATTTTCCATACATTCACGATGTATGAACTTGTAGTTCATGGTTTATGAACTTTTTGTTCACAGTTTGTGAACAATTGAACATTTTCCTGAAAAATTGAGTCTGTAGGAATTTTAATGCGAGTTTATAGCTCTTATTAAAAGAACCTCTCTTTTTTCTTCAGGGATTATTCCCTTTCTAACAAGCCTGTTAACAATCTTCTCAGATTTTTGAAGAATTAGCTTGGATAGCGCTGATTTCTCAGAGAACTCTTTGTTGGTTTCATCGGTGTACAGCAAAAATAAGAGTTCGTCCCACTCCAGACGGGTGTATAAGGGCACCACTAAATCGATGGCAGAGATCAATGCCAGGGCATCCTCATCCTCTTTTGCTTCTTTATTCAAGCCCTCTACAAGTTTTTCATAAATTTCTTTTCCTTTTTCAGTTAACTCTAAATAGCCGCCTTTTGCTCTTTCAGCCTCCGATCTTTTTATTGGTGGTATATACTTCCAGCAATCAGTCGCATAGGTAGGGTTTTTTATGATTTCATCCAGATCAAAAGAATACGGACCCTTCAGATGAGGAACAAAATCTACAAGCCTTCTCACCTGCGGATGAAACTTCCAGAGAAAGAAGTAAATCTTATGCAGGTGGAGCATGCTTATCCTGCCCCCAGCCTTTCCTAAGGTAAGTAAGATTAGCAGTTCTGCATCTCTTATTTCCTTTTCATCCTGGGTGAGTTCGGGTTGCATTTTTCCACCTTATCCTGCTCTAAATCCAATCTTTCCAAATTTTTCTGCTATAAATGTTTTTAACAATTTTTAACCCTCTAAGATGTCAACATCAAGCTCCGAAACCCTGCCAATGTATTCAAAATCCCTGTCGAGAGTTACAAGCTTCTCGTTCTCTCTTATTGATACTGCCGAAATCATTATGTCTGCATCGTTTAACTCATACCCTTTTTCCCTCAGCTTAGCCCATATCATTGCTGAAATCTCGGAGTCCTTTTGGGTGAATGACAGGATTTCTAGTTCTTCAAGAAAATCTCTGATCAGATTGAATTCGTAATCTCTGCCGTGCTTTAGCATGATGTAAGCTGCCCCTCTTTGTAGTTCATAGGCTGTTACGGAAGTTACCTTCACCTCACCGTTTATTTTCTCCTTCAACACTTTGAAAAAATTTCTGTCCCTGAGAATGCGGAGTATTACAGAGGTGTCAAGTATCAAAGCTTCTCACCCTGAATTTTCTCCTTTCCTCCATCACAATCTCTTCCAGTTCATTGTCTGAGAGAGATCCTGCATATCTTTCAAGAATCTCAATCCCTCTCATCTTTCTCTCCTGGATAAGCCTGAGTATGACCTCTGAAAAAGATTCCCTGCCCTTCTTCATTTTCTGCAATTTTTCGTAGACTTCATCTCTCACCATTATGTTCTTCATGTATGAATGTATGTA
>JALURI010000065.1 GCA_027016965.1 Geoglobus sp. | reverse complement strand
TACCCGGATATTCAACCCTGTAGGGCTCGAATTTTGTTGAAATGAGCTTCTCAGGAATTCTTAATTTTGGAACCTCAACAGGTGTCACTTCCTGAGCTGCAGGCATCTGCATGCCTACAGGCATCTGAATGCCAAGAGCCTGCGAGAGCCTTTGCAGATATGTCAGAGCCATGTTTGTATGATATATGAAGTTTCCAAACTCCTGGATCAGCTGCATGTAGTTTGAGAGCATTGCAATTGCGTTGATCAGATTTGCATCTATTCCGCTTCCGGGTTCGATCTCTATCTCGAGATCTCCCTCAATTCTCACTCCATCTATTTCCTCTACATTGTACTTTTTCAGGGTTTCAAAAAACTCATCAAGGGTGAACTTCTTTGCCATTCAAACACCTCCGGTTATTTAGCAGGGGCATGAAGCTGAATTACCATGTCAGCAATTTTACTGACCTTTTGATAGTACTCAGAATTTTCAGGGAGATTTATTACAGGCTCTCCTCTCAGATCAAGCTCGGCGATTTTCTCATCATAGGGCAGGAAATCAAGAATCTTCATTCCAATCTCATCTGCAAACTCCTCTATCATACTCTCAGCCTCTCTGTTGGCTATTCTGTTTCCAACAAGGAAAATGTCTTTGAAACCCAAGTCCAGCTCCTGACTCATCTCCTTTATTCTTTTAGCAGTTGCAAGCCCCTTCTTTGACATGTCTGTGACAACAATTATGTAATCAGCGCTGTCAATTGTTTTTCTGCTAAAATGCTCAAGTCCTGCTTCGCTGTCAATAATTATGTAATCATAATGCCTCATGAGTCTTCTCAGAACGCCTCTCAGCAAATTGTTTGCGAAGCAGTAGCATCCTTCTCCTTCAGGTCTTCCCATCACAAGAAGATCGAATCTATCTGCCTCGACAATCACCTCACCATAAATTTTGCCTTCCAGCCACTGCTCTTTATTTGTTGTTCCCATCTCATCTCTGCTTACCTGAAATACTTCTCTTATATCTCCGAGAGTTTTTTCAACCATCTCAGCTATTCCGAGAGCGTCAGGCAGATTGCTGTCAGGATCTGCATCAACAGCAAGAACGCTTGTTGTCTTCTGAGAGATAAAATGAATTAAAAGAGAGGAGAATACTGTTTTTCCGGTTCCTCCCTTGCCTGTTACAGCAATTACTGTCATACCTACTCCTCAATTATGAGCTCGCTCACTTTGATTTCTGCTCCTTTGAGAGTTATTTTGATGAATTTCTGTTCTTCCTGCTTTTTCTCAGCCATCACTTTCCACCCTTCTTCTCCTGCCCCTTAACAATAACCTTATCAATGTATATTTTTGCATCCTTGATGATCAGCTTGATTCCTGCTGTGCCTGTCTGGGCTGGAAGCTGGATCTGAGGCATCTGGAATACGGGAACCTGTGGTATTCCCATTTGAGCTGGTTGTTGCTGGACAACAGGCTGCTGAGCCTGAACTTGTGCTGGAACCTCCTCTGCAGCTTCCTCAACAGCCTCCTCTTCAACCTCTTCTTCCTCAACCCATCCCTCAGTAACCTTCTGACCGTCAACAGGTCTGACAACTCCTGTAACAACAGGATGGTTTTCCTTCTTCAGGAACTCCCTCAGCTCGTCAATGGTTGTTGCATCCTCCTCTGTTGCTATCTTGTCTCTCACATCCTCAGGTATGTACCTTTCAATCCTCTGCTTCAATTCCTTTGGCATCCAGACAGTTCTGTACCATCCACCATCTGCCTGAATGAACTTCTTGCTTCTGAAGTAGCTTATACCTACACCAAGGAATCCCACAACCTGCTTTCCACCGCCTGTCTGTCCTGCCATTGTTGAGAAAGTCAGTCCATTTGGTGCTGGCTCAGAATAACCCCTGTGAACCCAACCAATTCCATCTACCTCAGGCATGTAAAAGCCAATAACCTCAAAGCATCCACATGATGTGTGTGGGTTCTCAAAGAAGCTGTGGAGCTTTATCCTATCATATTCTCCACCACTCTCCTCCTTGGCGAACTCGTTGACACCGCTGTACTCACCGGTTATTGCATCAATGAGATCGCCCTTTGGAATCGCTTTATTTGGACCTTCAGGATCGACCTTTGCAGCTGCTCTGCCATCAAACCAGCTTATTGCACCGCACAAAGAAGGTCTGTCCGGGCTTATAACGCAGACATTTGTTGGGGCAAAACTCTGGCAGAGGGTGCATGAGTAGAACTCATCCACATCCTCGTCATGCAGACTTTCAACCCTTGCATCTCTCTCATCATAGATTGGCATTGCAAGCTCATTGAGCAGTTTCTCAACCAGATCCTTATCTGTTATATAAACAGCCTCAATTTTCTCAATAAACGGAAGCTCGTTCTTGAACAGAAACATTGTTGCAAGAGCGATTTCTGTAAGACTCTTCAGTCCTTTCTTTATCGCACCCTTGCTGAGTCTTATCCAGATGTCGTACCTCTGGTTCAGGTGCATGTAGCCTTCGATGTAGTTCTGGAAGTCGTGATTTCTTCTCTCAATCACAGGCTCAAGGTCAGTTTCAACCTGGCTTCCTGCAATGTAGTATATCATCGCATAGGGATATGCTGTCCCCTCCTCCATATCATCCAAGTCAGGACCCACAAGTGTTACCTTCATGTCTTCTACCCGATCTTCAGGCAGTGCCATGACAAGCTCAAAGCCCGGCTGTGTTGTACCTCCAAGCTCAACATACATGTCTCCTTTTCTGACTCTTTCACCCTCAAACATGGGTGAGATGTCAAATGGAAACTCCATTTCCCCGCCGACAATTTCCTTAACATTCACACCTTCTGGGAATTCGATCCTAATTCTGTCAACCACTCAAACCACCTCCTTAAATGCCATCTACAACCTCATCCAGCATCTTGTAGTAAAGTTCCTTATTTGCGGTGAGATTTGTGAAACTGAACTTGGCATGGGGCTGATAGAACTCGTCAATGCTTATTGTCGTCATCTTCGAGAAGTGCTTAAGGGATGAGAGCATTCTTGAGAGATAGTAGGGCAGAAATCCAAGGAAAACGACAACATCATATGGTCCTGTGTTGCTGAAACCCTTCCATTCCGGATCGAGCATGAATTGTGTCACATAATGCAGTGTGAATACAGAACTTAATGGCTTTACTCCTTTCTCAATCAGAGGTCTGCTTGATCCACCAGTAGCAATTATCGGAATCCCTTTTTCATGGAGCTTTACAGCCACCTCAACAAGATTCTCTTCCTTCAACAGCTGTCCTCCAGTTACAAGAACAGGATTCTTTGCCTTTTTAATGAGATTCGAAACAACATTGGGTTTTACTGCTGTTGCCTCCCTGCTGACCTGAATATCGGCAATCTGATACCTTCTTGCCACCGGATACTTATCCTCCTTGCTTACCGCCATCTCTCCACCTCCAAAAATAATTATTGTGGGGGTTTCTCCCCTACATATTTTTCATAAACCTCCTCAACAAGTGTTGGGTTGAACCCTGCATCAAATGGTCTTATCTGCCCCTCAACTATCTTCTTCTTGTCCCAGTCAATCTTCCATCCATGCTCACTCTCAAGAACGTGGAGAAGCTCCTCCTTCATTCTGAGAGGAAGATCTGCCTCACTTCTGACATAAATGGGCCAGTCGTCTGGGAGAGTACCAAGATACTTCTGGCTCAGCTCCAAGTAGTGTGTGAGCTTTATCTGCCTTCCAAGGCTTGTGTCATTTGGCCTTATGCAGAGCCTTGAAAGCTGGACAATTGCCTCTTCCTTTGTTTCAACAGCAATCAGCAGTGAGTCTGGGGCTGGCTCGATGTTCATCTTCTTTCTGGTCTTTATGTCATAGACCCACCACTTCTCAGGCTTGTAGTACTTGCCTATGTAGGCTCTTCTGTATTTTGCACCATGTGGGCCAACAACAACTGGCACACCAAGCCTGTTGAAGCCAGTAGCAATTGCAGCAGCCTTATGACTGTAGGGTCCCCAGCTGAAACCAACAGCTCCAACTCTGTTCAGGACATAATCTGCGATCTCGGCATAATTGCCCCTGAGAGGTCTCATGGCGAATATGTTTGCAATCTTGATTGCAGCCCCAGCAATGTGGCTATTGGCAACACAGCTTCCCATGTTTGTTATGCATCCAGCATCAAAGTTGCCCGGATACTTCTCAAATACAGTCTGACCTTCCTCATCCTTTATCATCCCCAGATCCATTGCATGGCATCCTGATGTAACAACGATATATCTCCTCTTGATGAACTCCTCGATTATTTCTCTCAGAGAACTCATCTCATCCGGGAAGTTTATGCATCCAACTGCAGCGATAACTCCCGGGATCTGACCCATGACAATGGGCTGGCCTACGTTTCTGATTTCAGTGTCCTGAACAGGGCCTCTTCCAACCCTTGTTTTCCCAGTCTTGTTGTAAAGCCTGTCAAAGTTGCTTGCCATTATCACGTTTATTATCTTGATGTTCTTGGGACATGCCTGCTCGCATTTCATGCATGCAATGCACTGCTCCTCAAGCTTTGCAAGCTTGCTCAGGTCTTTTGTTTTCTGGGCGTGAGCCATTCCCTGATCAATTCTCAGATTGTGGGGGCATGTGAAGACGCAGTTCATGCACTGGGTACATCTGTCTATCTCATTCCAGAGATCTTCTTCGGTTGCAAAGAATCTGTACTTTCTTTCACCGCCATGCTTCCTGAAAATTCCCTCAGCAACAAGAGGAGCAACCTGGCCTACCTTTTCAGGATCGGGCAGGAAAACACCCGAAAGCTGACCGCTTACAAGAGCATCCACGATCTTCTCAACAGGCCAGTCACTCACATCGGGCAAACCTCTTACTGCAGCATCGCTTGTAGCTATGAGCGGGATTCCCATGGCACTGCATGCCTGAAGCAGATCGGCCCTTATGCACTGTTCATCGCTCACCATCACATCCGGCAAACCAGACCTTATAACCCTGAGCTGATAGCTTATTGGTCCGAATATCTTTGATGCGCCCTTTCCACCTACTCTCGCCATGTCGTGTGTTGTGCAACAAAGCCCGGCAATCTCAAAATCATCAATCCTTCCCATCTCTTCAAGATAATCGAGAACAGGCTTTGAATAAAGCACATTGTGTCCAACAACAACAATAACAGGCTTGTTCTTATCAATAACACCGAATCCTGTATCTACAAGAGGTGTGTCGGGCTCGGCTTTCGGCATGTTGTATGCAGCTATCTGGGCAATGTCGGCGATTTCCATCACAACATGATCCACCATGCTCACATGCATTGCCTTGCTCTCATAATCTCTGAGGTCTTCCTCATTTCCTATGTGGGTTGAATGAAGCACCCTCATCAGCTCTCTTTCAGCCCACTCCATTGCCTCTTTCAAATCGCCCAGTGTTTTTGGTCTGATTCCAACAACTGTTCTTATAATTGGCGCCTCAATGTTGACATTTCCTCCAAGATCAATCGGGAATTCCTCTCCAAACTCTTTGATCAGATGGTCTATCATGTGTCTCGCATGTCCCCCGTGGGATGCAGTGCCTATGCAGCACGCTATTGTGACGAGTCTTGCTTTGGCTGTCTTGAGATCTATACCGCATGCACCCCTCTTGTTCATTGATAGATCACAGGGACCCATGGTACAGAGATTACAGAAATCTTGAACGGGAGCATAGAAAGGCTCATAGCGTTCAAGAAGCTTCATGTCCCATTTTCTGAGATCGAGAATGTCGGGTTTGGGTGTTGGACCCATTGGCTCTGTCCACTCTTCCTCCTCTTCCATTACTTTTCCGATCTTAATACTAACATTTTTCAGTTCATCTACAACAAACAAACCTTCTTTTAGTT
>JALURI010000064.1:981-1710 GCA_027016965.1 Geoglobus sp. | reverse complement strand
CCCCTGAAGGCCGGCTCTCCAGTATTCAATGATGAACCGCGTTATGCTGTAGTAAATAAGTGAAAACAGAGCAACCTGACCATGAAAAACTTTGTGTCTTCTGATATAAACCAGAACCAGGAACATTATGAGTCCGTTAATTGACATGTAAATCTGGGTTGGATGGAGTTTGACTCCGGTGGGTGCAATTGAAAGGGGATCGTGGAAAGTGACTCCCCATGGAAGATGGGTGGGTTTGCCGTAACAGCACCCGGCTGAAAAACATGCCCACCGTCCGATAAAAAGACCAAATGCAAGTGAGATGGACAGAATATCAAGTAGCCTCCAGGTGTTCATATCCCGCAGCTTCGCGTAGATAATGACAACCACCATCGCCAGGATGAGTCCTCCGTAGTAAACAAATCCACCTTTCCAGAATTTTATAATTTCCACAGGGTTATCTCTGAACAGGTCCCATGCAACCACCACATAAAGCAGCCGAGCACCGATAAGGGAGGCAAACAGGATGTAAAGTGTGAGATCTATAACTTTTTCCGGTTCTTCACCCTGTATTTTGGACTCCCGCCAGGCAATTAACATTCCCCCAATAAAAGCAATGGCAAGTATAACTCCATAGGTGTAAACCGGCTTATCGAATAATCTGAGAAGCACCGGGTGCATTGTTTTCCTCCTTTTTCGTAAATGATAGAATCAGCAACATAAACACTCCCACCGTGATGGCAGCATCGG
>JALURI010000064.1:348-971 GCA_027016965.1 Geoglobus sp. | reverse complement strand
GCAATGTTGTAAGCTGGCCATCCGTATCTGCCTGCGTGCATGTAAATCATATCTACCACATACCCTTTGAAAATTCTCTCGTACATATTTCCAATGGCCCCCCCGAGTATGAGAGAAAGGGATACCAGCGTTGCCTTTTCAGAATATGGAACTTTGAGTAAAAAGAATATTATAAAAGCTACTGCAACAAGTGAAATCACTGTAATAAATGGTCTTGCTTTTTTCCAGGAAGGGCTGTTGAATATTCCAAAAGCCACACCTCTATTGTGTACTCTTACTATCTCTAAAAAGCCTGGAATTACTGTAATTGAATCGTTGAACCCCATATTTTTTTCCACTGCTTTTTTCGTGGCAAGGTCCACTGTGGTGGTGAATCCTGCAATTGCAACCACAAGCAGAGCTTTTTTTAACTTTTCACCCACCAGAGACCACCCTGTAACATCTTTCGCAGAGTTCCGGGTATTCAGCGAAGGTTCCAACTCCGATACTGTAGTTCCAGCACCTTTCACACTTTGTCCCTTCTGCCTTTTCTACAATCACAGTTACAAGCTCCCCCTCCGGATTTTCTCCTTCTCCCAGGGGAGCAACATCCGCACCTGAAGTGATAAACACCTCTTTCAAAA
>JALURI010000064.1:0-338 GCA_027016965.1 Geoglobus sp. | reverse complement strand
CTTCCTATTTCGCCTGAAGCCCTTTTTTCCTCAAGTTTTTTCAGAACATCATCTCTGACTTCCAGGAGGACATTGAAATCGCTTACAAGCTTCTCCTCATCTTCTGTCAGTTTTTCTGCATCTGGAAAGTCTGCCATAAATACGCTCTTCGGAAGAACAGGGACGATTTTTCTCAGGTGCTGCCAGGCCTCTTCACATGTAAATGAAAGTATTGGAGAGAAAATGATGAGCATGTCTCTGAGTATTTCATAAATTACGGTTTGTGCAGAACGCCTCTTAAGTGAGGAACGACTTTCGCAGTACAGGGTGTCTTTTAGCACATCGAGGTAAAAAGCGCT
>JALURI010000063.1 GCA_027016965.1 Geoglobus sp. | reverse complement strand
GTTAAATTTTTTGTGAAGCATTTCGTCAAGCTCAAGCAGTATTTTCATTGCCCTTCTACCTGCATTGTAAAACATGTCGGGTCTTGAGGCATGTCCCTGTTTTCCGAATATCTCAAATCTCAGCCATAGAATGTTTTTCTCGGCAATCTCAATCAGACTTCCATCTGGACTGCCTGTGTCTGGAACCAGGAAAAGATCATCCCTGCTGAATTTTTTTTCCTTCAGAAGATGCTGGATTCCGAACCTGCTTCCTGTTTCCTCATCTGAAACAAAAATCATTCCAAAGCTCAGCTCAGGATTCTGTTCTGAGAGAAATTTTCCTGCGAGAATGGTTGAAACTATTGCCTGCCCGTTGTCTTCAGCCCCTCTTCCGTAAACCCTGTCATCAACAACCTCTGCTTTGAATGGATTACTTTCCCAGAGCTTTAAATCCCCCTCAGGCACAACATCCATGTGACACACAATCCACAGAGTTCTCTGTCTCTCTCCTTTAATCCTTGCTACAATGTTGGGTCTTATCCCCTTTTTTGCTCTTCCGTCCTCGGCATCAAATCTTTCAATCTCATCCGTGAAATCGAGAAGACTGAGAATATACTCTGCCTTGTCTATTTCCCCATATCCTCCATTCTCCGGAGAAAGTGCTTTTATCTCTATGAGATTGCTGATAATTTCAAGTGCCAGATTGTTATAACTCTCCAAGGTATTGATCTCAGGCTGAGACATCAATCATCTCCTCTATGGACCTCATCAGCCTTTTTGCCCTTTCAATGACCTCATCATCATCTGTCTTCAGTCTTTCAAGCTCAGCTTTCACAGGAAGAACTACATGGAGTACAGAATCACCCTTTTTACCATCCAGGCTTTGAATTACAGTTTCAAGAGCTCTTATTTTCTTTCTTGAAACAAAATCCATCTTCAGAGCTTTTTTAAGCTCTATAAGAAGTTCTGCCACTCTCTTTCCATCTTCAGTCAATCTGACTTTCCTTATCCTTCCTTCAAACTCACTTTCTATCAGAGCATTCTCCTCGAAAATTCCCAGAACCTTTGAAATATAGCTGTATGGCGATCCAACTTCCTTGGATATGCTGAGAGGGTATGCACTTTTTCCGTCAATTTCCGCCTGGTATATTTTGACTATAATATCCACAGCCTTCTCATGAAGGAACAGCTTCTCCATGTTCATGTTGATCCCCTTCATTCTAACAAAAGAACATGAATTTATAATTTATGGAGGGAAATATCTGTTTCACCATCATGAGATGCGTGATTAGGAGAGGTAAAGGTATATGTAGAGAAACAGGAATGCTGATACCAGAATTGACATCAGGAACATAATGTCAAATTCGTCAATACCTGTATTTTTCACCTCTTCAATCTCATTGAGACCAAGATCAAAGTCCACGCTCAAAAATTTCCATATGGAGTATAATAATTTTTTCCTGGCTCATTGGTTTCTTGCTGATTGAAAATCTACCGAAAAAATTATATCAGTACCGCAAAACATTTCTTCAATGGTGGTTGAACCAATTTCGCTGTTTCTTGCAATGATAGCTCTCTATAACACCACGGTCCTTAATTCATCTGACAAAAGGAGAGACAGAATCTCTCAGGAACTTTCAAGAAGAGCTCTTTCTGTTCTGAATGTTTTTCTTCTGGTTTCTATTGTGTTTCTTATTCTCTCCATTATCCAGGTCTACAACCTCTTCATGTATATAACAGCCGGAGAGCTGGTAACCACCTACGTTCATGAGTTTATCTTGCTGCTTTTTTTGATTCCTGCTGTTTACAGTACCTTTGTTATTATTTCAGGCCTTGGGTCCGGGAATCTTAAAAACCTGAACCCCCAGATAAATCTTCATAATTTGCTTGTTGTTCAGGGATTTGCAGTTCTGTGGCTTTATCTGAATCTTTTAAGCGACAAATTTTATCAAATAGCCAGCGCAATTGCGCTCAGTGTCAATGGTGTCTTTTTGGTTGCAATATTGTTGTCCATATATGTCATGTGGCTTGTAATAAAATATCAGAACATGGTAAAAAAAGGCATGATTGTCGAACATCTCGATTTTTATCCCCTTCTCATAAAGGTAAACCTGGCTCTCTCCCTTTTCGGGTTTGCAATTCTTTCAAAATCAACCCAGTCCTGTTTTATTGTTATATGCAACAGCCTTCTTGCAGGGCATGCGATAATGATGAATCATACCCTCTCAGATCTTGGCAGGGGGATCAAGAAGCTTGTGGGGATAGGGTAAATTCAGAAAACCATATTTAAAACTGGCATGAAGATCCTTGCAGCCCTGACCTTCAAGGGAAGTTTTGCTCTGAGAATTGCGGACATGTCCTTTTCAGTCACAAGTTTGAAATATCTCACAATTCTGTCATCCCTCACTGCCATCTCGTCCCACATCCTTTTCACGAAATACCCATTCTCCATGGGCTTCAGCAACACCTCTCTCCACATCTTCTCGTAGTCATAGATCTCGTTCTCCCCTGAGATGTATCCTGAAATCACCTCTCCGGCAATTTTTCCGGCAACCATGGATGTGGGTATCCCTGCTCCAACATGGCTTATAACCATCGAAGCTGAATCCCCGATAAAAATCACATTTCCGTAGACTGTTTTCTTCAGAGGCATGTCAACAGGAACAACAGCACCGATTTTATTCTTGATTGTTGCATTTTTTAACATTTCACTGCTGTGGACCCAGTCCTTTACAAACCTGTCCAGAGCTTTGTGGATGTTGTCTCCCTTCTCTGCATACTCCTGCCTGAACCCAACACCAACATTGGCAATTCCGTTTCCCTTTGGAATTATCCATGCATAACCTCCGGCTGAAATTCTTTTGCCTACGTACATGTAAATAGCCTCCTCATCCCCTTCAAACCCATCCATGACATACTGCTTTGCAGGGGAGATCTCGAAACTCTTTATTCCCATTCTCCTTCTTATAATAGAACTGGCACCGTCACTGGCAACAGTAACTCTGGAGGATAGTTTTCTTCCGTCTACAACAACGCCACCGTCATAATCAAACCTCTTCCCGAGAATCAGTTCATGACCGGATCTTTCGGCAATTTTCTGAATCATAATATCTCTGTTAAGAACAAGCATATCAAAATCAACCTCAATTTCCCTGCCGTTTGGCAGTACAAAAACAAACCTTCTGGTTCTGTTTACTGTAAACTCTTCAGGAATTCCAAATATTGAATAATCATTCAAATCAGGGAGAAGAACCTTCATCTCATTTTTGGATGGAACAATTTCTCCACATTCGACAGGGTATCCGAGTATCTGTCGTTTATCAATTCCGACAGCGTTAACGTTTCTGGAGAGGTGCATTAATGTAAAGGCACCAGCAACTCCAACACCTGCAACAATGACATCGTAATTCATATCCTGAGCCTGAGGAGAAACGTTATTAATATTTTGTCTGAAGAAAGCTGTGGAGTGGGAGAAAGTTCTTGCAAACATCATTGAAAGGAAACACGCTATAAGGCACATTCTTTCAGAAGTGTGTGAGGAAAGGGGAAACTGTATTGTCATACATGATAACCCTCTCAGAATTGAGATATATGATAAGGAGATTTTATTTTTGATTGAAGATGAGATTGCAGGAATTCTCGGTAAAGATGGGATAAAGATAATGGACAGCAAGGCTGAAAAGGAAATTGAGTACTGGTGTATTGCACTCTCATCTCCTGGATTCAAAAGGTACTCGATAAAGAAAAGATGAGTTAGAACATCTCCTCCCTTGAATGGACAACTATGCCCTCGGATGTTATGTCATATGGATGGATCTTTTTGCTGTGGTTTGTCCCCCTCATCTTGTAAATTTCAAGGCTTCTAATCCTAACATTTTCGCTCCTTGTGTAATACAGAACTATTGTTCCTTCAGTGACAAAATTCTCAACTCCAAATCTTGAGATCATTCCGCTCTCAATAACCTCGGCGGTCATTATGCTTGTCAGGCCGAGAATTTCAAGAGTTGTGGAAATCTTGAGAAGTTCAACCCTGAATTTTGATGGGTCCTGAATTGCAAAACCTAAGGCTGTTGTTGAGTCAAGGGCTGATCTGAGTGCACCGATTTCGTCCTGGATTGTTATGATGTTGTCTATCAGACTTCTGGTGTCAAAGGGTCTTACATCCACAAATTTTTCATCGGTAGGGAGACCTACCTTTGCCGAGGTGGCATCTATTATTGCCAGCAGATTCTCATCTTCAAGCTTTTCAACATCCCATCCAAATACCGAGAAGTTCTCCCTCAGGTTCTGTGGTCTTTCTTCAGTTGCGATGAATATTCCAGGCTCCTCATAAAGTCTTGCTCCATTTACCAGAAACTGCATGGCGAATATTGTCTTCCCAGTTCCTGACGGTCCAGATACAAGGTAGCTTCTATCTCTAATCAACCCACCCTCACACAGTTCGTCAAATCCCGGTATACCAGTTGGACATTTTTCCAGCATGACTATCCCCTCATTATGAATGTGATGACATCGCTGGTTATTATGATTATCAACTATATAAATTTAACCTAAAACCTTATAATAAATCCAAACGGAAAAGAAATCATGAGCAAGATTACTGTGAGTCTTATAAAAGCCGATGTTGGCGGTTTGCCAGGGCATGTCACTGTTGCAGACGAGCTTATTGCAAATGCAGAGAAAAATCTTCAACGTGCAAAGGAAAGCGGGCTTATAATAGATTTCAGAGTTCTCAGGGCGGGAGATGATCTTGAACTCATCATGACCCATAGAAAGGGTGTTGATAATGAGGAGATACATAGACTGGCATGGGAGACATTTGAAAAGGCAACAGAAGTTGCCAAGGAGCTGAAGCTTTATGGAGCAGGACAGGATCTGCTGAGTGATGCTTTTAGCGGAAATGTTAGGGGAATGGGACCAGGTGTGGCAGAAATGGAGTTCATGGAAAGAAAGGCTGAGCCAGTCATTGCATTCATGATGGACAAAACTGAACCTGGAGCCTTCAATCTGCCCATATTCAGGATGTTTGCAGATCCTTTCAATACTGCTGGTCTTGTCATTGATCCAAGCCTTCACAACGGCTTTGTTTTTGAAATATGGGACATATACGGCAGTAAAAAGGTTATGATGAGAACACCTGAGGAGATGTACGACATTCTCGCTCTGATAGGTGCAAAATCAAGGTTTGTTATAAAGAGGGTTTACCCAAAGGAAGGTGGAAAACTACCTCCAGATGAGCCAGTTGCAGTTATAAGCACTGAAAAGCTCTACCAGATTGCAGGTGAGTACGTTGGTAAGGATGATCCGGTTGCTCTTGTAAGAGCCCAGAGCGGCTTGCCAGCAGTAGGTGAGGTTCTTGAGCCCTTTGCCTTTCCGCATCTTGTGAGCGGATGGATGAGAGGAAGTCATAACGGACCAATAATGCCGGTTCCCTTCATATATTCAAAATGCACGAGATTTGACGGTCCACCAAGGGTAATTGCCGCAGGCTTCCAGCTTGCAAACGGAAAGCTTGTTGGACCGGAGGATCTCTTTGACGATCCGGCTTATGATTACACAAGGCAGAAAGCAATGGAGATTGCGGAATACATGAGGAGACACGGACCATTTGAGCCTCACCGCCTCCCAATGGAGGATATGGAGTACACAACCCTGCCAAAGGTTATGGAAAGGCTGAAGGACAGGTTTGAGAGCATAGAATAAAGGATAGTGTATTTTATAAATATTTCTGCTTTTTCATGGCTTCTAAGTATAACAGCATTATGTTCTGAGCTGTATAACCCTGTCAGAGCATGAATTGGATTTGGAGAGCTCTATAGTTCAGGGACATCTGTACAGAGTTTTATGATCTAATC
>JALURI010000062.1 GCA_027016965.1 Geoglobus sp. | reverse complement strand
ACACTCTACAACATAGGTCTTGCACTGGAATTTGAGGGATTTTATCTGAGGTTCAGATCTGCAAGCCAAATTGTTCACGAGATTCTGGGATTTGGCAGAAAGGACAGAATGCAGAAACTTGTCACCATCCTTTCATCTCATGCAAAGAGAACAATAGAGGAGAACATCAGAACAGCACTGGATGGTGTTAAGATCCAGATTCTCCCCAATGGAATAGCCTTAGCAGCCCTGGATGTTGAGAACTATGCAAGAAAGTTCACGTTTCCACCTCCAGGAAAGCTGACTGGAGAAGTCCATGATCGACTGAAAAAGCAGTATGAGCGAATAGTTACTGTTGGCTACGGACCCGATTTTGCAGTTATACGAAGTGAGGGTGTAAATCTTGACATTCCCAGAATTGTAAAGGAATTGCAGGAAGAAATAAACGCTGGAGTAGATGGAGGGGGGCATCTGGTTGTTGGAAGTCTAAAATTCATCCAGGCAAAGAGAAAAGAGGTTCTTGCAAGGCTTGCTGGAAAAATAGGCAGCATTTAACCCCGCCCCATCTCGGGACAGTCTATCTCCTTCAAAAATGGTTTTATGTCTATTACAGGTGTTCCTGTGACTGCATCCAAATGCCTGACAGTCAGTATGTTTTCTTTCATTTTTACCAGCTCGACAACAGACAAGCCAATTGGATTGGGTCTTTCAGGGGATCTGGTGGAGAACACACCTCTCTCCGCTTTCTCTCCAGGTGGCTTTGCCCTCAGTACATCTCTCTTCGAAAGATGGAGCCAGTATAGAACAAAAATTCTTCTGTAGTTCTCGAGACCTTCAAGACCATCAATAAATTCCTCATGGATCTCGATTCTTGACAGCCTGTTTTCAAAAATCCCGTGTCTGGGTGCACTTTTTCTATCCTGATATCCTTCAACAACAATTCCTATTGAAACAAGATTCATGAAAATTCTACTGAACGCTCTGATATATACATTGACATGTCCAAAATCAAAAAGCCTGAAGGCTGAGTTGGTTAGGACTTTCCTGATTCTTCAAGCTTTTCTATGACAGATATCTTTTTTTGCTCGATGCTTCCACCTTCAACTCTGAAATCGGTTTTAACAACTATGTAAACTCTTTTTACCCCCATGGAGATAAGGACGTTATTGATATTTTCAAGCAGTTCTCCCAGTTCCAGATAGTTCTGAACTTCAATAATGGTCCCCATGGAAGAAAGCTCATATCTGTTTCCGCTATTCTCGATCACCTTTATGGCTTCAGCAATATATCTGCTGAGAGATTCTCCAGAACCCACGGGAACCACAGATATTTCGGCAATCATAAAAAAAGAAAAGTTTCTCAGCTTAAAAAATTAAAGGACATCTATTCCGTTGTAATTTTTGGCAACCATTGCCGGGATATTACTCCTTACAGGAGGCGAGTGGATACTGTTCATGACTTTTCTTCCATTATTGCTGCTGGACGAATAATATCCAAACTCTTCTTCCTCCTTAAATACCCTTTTTGGATGCACTCCGGTCATTATTGCTGTAACTCTCACAAGCCCCTCAAACTCCTTGGAAATTCTCGCTCCCCAGATCACCATTGCACTGTCCGATATCTCAAATGTCAGATCATTGACTATTTCCTCAGCCTCCTTTATTGTCAGATCGGGTCCGCCTGTTATGTGTATCAGGGCTCCTGTGGCACCCCTGTAATCTACCTCCAAGAGAGGATGTGACAGACAGTCTCTGACAACCTCATTTGCCTTTTTCTGGGATTTTGCTTCTCCAACCAGCATAACCGCAACTCCACCATGCTCCATTATAGCTCTGACATCGGCAAAATCAATATTCATGAGAGATGGCTTTGTGATTGTATCTGTCATTCCCTTGATGGTCTCTGATATAATTTGATCCATCACACTAAAAGCCTGTTCAATTGGGAGATTCGGAACGTACTCTACAAGTTTGTTGTTGTCAAGAACTATGACCGTATCTGCATGCTCTTTCAACTCTGTTAAGCCCTCTTTTGCCTTGTCAATTCTTGCTCTTTCAACCTTGAAGGGTGTCTGCACCATCCCGATAACTATTGCACCCTGCTTTTTTGCAACCTCAGCAATAACAGGAGCCGATCCAGTTCCGGTACCTCCACCAAGACCCGCGCAGACAAATACCAGATTCGATCCTGCAAGAAGGTCTTCCAATGTTCCTCTGGCAAGTTCTGCAGCTTTTCTCCCAATTTCAGGATATCCACCTGCTCCAAGTCCCTTTGTTATGCTTCTGCCTATCAGCACCTTTTTGTCAGCCTTTATCATTTCAAGATGCTGTCTGTCTGTGTTTACTGCAATCGTTGTAACTCCATCGACACCTATGTTTTTCAGCCTATTTATTGTATTGTTTCCACTTCCACCACATCCAACAACAACTATATTCGGTGTTCCAAATTCCTCAATTGAGAAGTTATCCCTTCTCGTATCCAGTTCTCTCCTATAAAACTCCTGTGCTTCCCTTATAAAAGACTTCATACATTCTCCCCCATCCACTTTATTTCATCTCCAATAAGCTCTTTAATCTCCTTCTTTTTCTTGTTCATAAAGAGCCTCAGTGCTTCTCTGATTACCTCACTTATGTTTGCATAATCCCCCGATGCTACGAGGGATTCGAGAAATTCGTACTGTTGTTCTGTGATTCTTATTGATATCTTTTTCATCCTTTCCAACCCCTTCCATATGAATAAGGGGAGGACAGTCGTCCTCCCATGTCTTCCCGCCGCCACCCTATGGATGCCAAGGGTGTTACATCATCCACCATTTGTCCGACAATGTCATATTGATGTCCACCTATAAAAAATTTTCTAAAGAAATGATAATGAGAAATTTTTTCATGTCCAGGTTAATTTCAGCCTTGCATCGAATCCAGTTCCTGAGGTACAATTGATATGTCCAAAAGTATTTTACCATTTCTGATTTTCTCACGTGTATGAAGATTATTGATGTGGCAATGAAAGCAGATAAAGCTCTCATCATCGGGATGGGGGGTGGAGGCGATGTTATCAGTGCAGTATATGTAAAAGAATTTTTTGAAAAATTTGGAGTCGAATGCATATGTGGTGGCGTTGTCTGGGAAAGGTATCGGAGAGACAGAAAACCCGGACCAAGAGACATAGATGAAATTAATGGCATCAGGAAGATTTGCTCGACACTTGGATACATTTCAGGAAATGAAACGATTGGAGAACTAAAGCCGATAATTTCTCAGGTTGCAGAGTTTCTCGGAGTGAAAATACTGGCTGTGAGCATTAAAAGAGGTGTTAAACCACTTAAACTGGATTTGAAAAATTTTATTCGAGAAAATTCCGTGGATCTGGTAATTGCTGTTGATGCTGGAGGAGATTCCCTTGGAAGAGGATTTGAAGCAAGTCTGATCAGTCCACTTGCAGACTCTATGATGCTTGCCACACTCAATGAATCCCAAAGCATCCTTGCAGTTGTGGGATTTGGAAGTGATGGTGAACTTGAAAGACAGTTGATTGAAAGGTATCTCTCAGAGATGCATTCATCAATACTGGGTGTAAGCATGGTTGAGGTGGGTGATGAGTTCCTTGAGTTTTTGAGATCTGTGGAAAGCGAAGCTTCCAAAATTCCTGCTCTGGCAAGAAGTGGTTATTACGGTGAACACCTCCTGTGGGGAGAGATCAGGCTTGATGTATCAATTTTAAACTCACTTATTTTCTATCTTAACCTTAATGATGTTTACAGAAAGAGCGAGATTGCAAGCCTGCTTGAGGAAACAGAAAGCATTTATCAGGCAAATATGATTCTGAATGAACTTGGAATAAAAACAGAACTCGACCTTGAGATAGAGCTGGCTAAGAGAGATGGTCTTCTATGATTACATTTGCAGCCTCATATCCAGCTCTCAGACTGCCGTTCATACTTCTTTCAGGATAATTTGGCTCTGATGTCATTCCGGCAATGTAAAAATTACGATAAACCCTGTAGGGGGTAATTTTTTTCAAATATCCTCTTTCGTAAATTGGACCACTGTATTTTGCTCTGAAAACCTTCCACCATTTTATGCTCTTTTCTTCAAGACCGTATTTTGTGAGAGATCTGAGATACATCCGGTAAATTTCTTCATCACCCACTCCATACAGTCTTTCAGGAGTTGTGTATGATGCAACATAAACCAGATGCTCTCCGTAGTCTTCAAAAGGCATGAAGTTCGTGTGCTCAACCGTGGCACCAAAGGGCTCATTTTCGTAGTTCACCCAGTAAAGAGAGTTGTGGAAAGGTTCCTTCATTCCAAGAAGAAGGCATATGCTGCTCTGGTATTTAATCGGGTAAATGTTGAGCTTGTCTGGAAGATCCTTCAGATCTGGAAGCTGTGCTGTAAACAGAACAGCATCATATTTTTCGCCGTTTACCTCCCAGCTTCCAGATCTTACAATTCTTGCATTTTCCCTGATAATGTTCAGTTCCGATGAAAGACGATCAACAAGCTGATGGAAACCTCCTCTAAGATATCCAAGTTCCTCTCCTCTCAGCTTTCTGTTTGATCTCAGAGTCACTCTTGCAAGAAGCCATGCATAGCTTACATCTATGTAATTTTCACCAAACTTTGACCTCAGAAGGGGTAAGAAAAATTTTTTCAACAGTTCATCTCCAGCATCCATCCTCAGACCATCTATAATTGATACCTCATCAAATTCCCGGTAATTCCGTTTTCTGGCAGATAGAGTGAATTTTGTCAGCCTCAGTTTCTCTGACAGACTCATTCCGGGGTAGGCGAGGATGTCGAGAGGTGTGCTGAGAGAGTAAATCCTGCTGCTGTATGCCTGTCCAACACCGACAGTTTTCCACACAATTTTACCGTCAAGATTCAAATCCCTGAGAAGGCTGGTAAGATAATCATCACCTCTGAAAAAGTGATGGTAAAACACCTCAATCCAGTAATTGTTTATGAAAACAGAACCTGCAAGACCTCCTACAGTTTCTCTTTCAAAAACATCCACCCTGCAGTATTCCGAGAGAATTCTTGCCGCATTCAGTCCAGTCAATCCGGCACCTATGACAGCAATCTTCATGTTCTCACCACGAATCTGAACAACACTGGGAAAAGCAGAGCAGACACAACCGTCCATATTGCTATTCCCACAGCCTCTCCCGGAGATATCATACCAATCTCCCTTGCAATCTCTGCTCCAGCTAAGGTCAAGCCAAGCTTTGAACTCTGGAGCAAACCAAAACCAAACACTTGATCTGGTTTCATGTCTGCTGCGAAAATAAGAGATGGTAAAAGTTTCACAGCGATTCCAGCTACAAGAAGCACTGCTGGCAGGTAAAATGTAACCTCAGGTATTCTGTAGTAAATGTCTACCCCGGTCTTTATGAAAAAGAAGGGGATGAAAATTCCATATCCCACGCCCATGAGGCTTTCCTCAAGCTTTCCTGCCCCTCTAAATATCGTTGAAATTAGCGCTCCAGCAAGAAAAGCTCCAAGTATTGTTTCGCTTCCAAGAATGTATGCGAGACCTGAAAATATGATCATTATGGCAAAACTACCTCTCACACCCAGCTCCATTGGATCATCAAAGAACCTTGCCATAAAGTCTGGAAAGTGCCAGATAAGGTACCTTCCCAGATAATATGCAAAGATGAATGCTGGAACTATCATGACAGGAAGGAGAAGTTCAAGAGGAGATTCGGGAGATTTGAAGCTTACTGCAATTCCTGACAGCAGAGATATTGTTATAAGATCGGTCAGAAAGGTTGCAAGCAATGTCTTCTGACCAAATTCAGTGTTTACAATGCCTGTTTCTTTCATAACAGGCATCACTATCCCAAGGGACACATTTG
>JALURI010000061.1 GCA_027016965.1 Geoglobus sp. | reverse complement strand
ACTGAGTTAAAAATATAACTATTGAGAATAATGGAGCTACTCATAGAATGATAACCCGACACGGGATGATAACCCGATTCCATATAATAATCTGTTAGCTGCCCGAGGAAAACATGACGGAAGAAATCACATTTGTTCAAAATCAGCTCTGGGCCGTAATTGCGTTGCTTGCATTTCTAATTGTTTCCACAGTGGTTTGTAATCTGACAAGAAAACGCGAAGAAAAAACAGAGTCAGAAAAGTTCCCTGAATTGTGGGAGCTAGGTAAGCTTGATGATCTAATAGCGAGATCAACGGATTACCTTAAGGAGTACCCTAATAACGTTAATGCCCTATATTTTGGCGCGAAAGCGCTAGTCGTGAGAAAGCAGTACAAAGAAGCAAAGGAGCGTGTAGGAAAGCTGTCGGAAATAGAGCCATCATTAAAAGAAACGGTAAAAGAGATTTTGGAAGAAATAAATAATGCGGAAAGCAGCTAACCATCGCGCCCATCTGACCGCCTACGTCGCTGGCGCGACTCCGGCGGCAGCTGGCGCAAACCGTTAGATTGAAAAGGAAATCATGACAAGATCGTCGCCAAAAGAAATTAATTACCTTTTTGTCGATGGGGGATACTTTAGAAAAGTCATTGAGAAGGTTGGTAATGATTTCTTTTCTACGGATGCTCTCCCTATTGACTATCGAGCTTTTGCATCTAGATTCACAAAGGTATTCTATTACGATTGCATCCCGCCTAAGAAATCTAAAGAGCCAGAAGAGGAATATGAAGTGCGCGTTAGGAAACAAAGAAGTCATTTCCAACAGTTGCGCTTATTAGACGGATGGCATGTATTTGAAGGCGTAATAGTTGGTACGGGCAGGAACGCGCGTCAAAAACAGGTAGATATTCTGATTGCGGTTGACATGCTTACACATTCGTATAAGCGAAATATGCACCAGATTTCGTTTATAGCAGGCGATCAAGATTTTAAACCGCTAGTTGATGCTCTTGTTCGCGACGGCATGTTTGTTGAATTATGGCATGATCCGGTTTCTTCAAGTAAAGAATTAGTATACGCAGCGGATTCAAGACGTCGAATGGATGTATACAACGTCCATTCGTTTCTACCGAGACAATTTCAAAAAGATAACCCACTTCCAGTTAGATCTGGCCAATCTGGGAGGGACGTAAGTGATGCCTCTTTAATTGATCGTGGTTCTGGCATACATGGTGAAATCGAATTGTATGAGCGGAATGGAGAATACATCGTGCTTCATCCGGATGAAAATAATGTGGGATATTTCTTACACGTTAGATGGCATGATCTCGATACTCTGAAGCGAATTTATGAGTCAGCTTATGGCGACGTTCAGTGGGAGCACGCAATCTAACAAGGCGCGTTAACTCAGATGCTCGCTTCGCTCGCACTGGTTACGCGCAACGTTATGTGTCCAATAAAAGCCTGGAGGCATCCAAATGACAAGCATTAAGTCAGTTATTGGAGTTTGCGCTCTATCCATTCTATTATCTGGATGCGTGAATACTTATCTAACGAAATCTGGAAAAGTGGAAAATCGTGAAACTAAATCTGAAAAATGGGCTAAAAGAATATTATCAACAAGTCCTGATTTGGCTGTGCTTATGGCGAATATTAATGGTTTTATGCTCAGAATGAGTCCACGAAAAGTTAAAAGTATCATTGATGATGGTAAATGGAAAGAATCCACATCCAACACAAT
>JALURI010000060.1 GCA_027016965.1 Geoglobus sp. | reverse complement strand
CTTCCTCTCCCCTCTCCGAAAATGATCTCCTGGAGGATTTCATTGAAAAACGTCCAGTCTCCATCTGCAAGAACCTGAAATGGATATGATGAAAGAACACTTTTCAATTCCTGGACAACTTCAGGTTTATGAATCAAACTGCATTTCATGCAGCTCCATATTGCGTTTCCCTTTATCTCGCCTCCAGTTTCATAAATCAGACATGGATAGAATGGACAGAAGCAAAATGAGCAATCCTGCCCTTCAAAATGACATGGATAGTAGCTGCAATCATCCTTCTCAAACCCCATCAGGGTTTCAAAGAGCTCCCTCAGAGTTTTCTCTCTGAGATTCATCTCAGCATCGCCACCATGTCGCCAACGTTTACACCTATGTCCATGGCAACAGGCTCGCATTTTGCCTTGAGCAGAAATGCTATGTTCCGGTATTTGCTCTCAGAAAGACATTCGTAGTTTGCCATTCCCTTGGATATTATCACATCAGCCTGATCCATTCTTTCTCTTGTTATTTCAGGAAGTTCCTCCTCGATTATTCCTATCGCTCCCTCACCGTTTGTCAGAATTTCATCTGCAATCCTGTCGATTCCAGCAATTCTTGCATCCTCAACTGTTGCATCGCTCAGAACTGGCTTTGCTCTCACAACAAAGCTCACAAAACCTCCCTTCCTCTTTATCTCCTGGACAAGAAGTCTGTCAAAGATGATCTCTCCAGCATTGTCTGCCAGATAAACAACCTTCCCCCTGCACAGATGTTCAATTTCAGTTGTGTGATCTATAACCAGCTCTTTCATGAACTCCCTCTGAAAATACTCCCTGAAGTTTGAGTCATTCACGTCATGATCAAGGACGCCGTAATCAAAGCTATTGCCTATTATACTTGCCATCACTGCATTTTTAAATCTATTACCACTTCTCATCAATTTTTCAACAAAAGGAAGAATTCTGAGGCTTTCCTCATTGGCTTTCATCTTCAAAACTCTGTAGGGGTCATCATTTCCGAGCATCTGATAGACAACCCTGTGGACTTTTGTTGAGGCTATAGCGTTAATCTCTTTCTTTTTGAACTCCTGAAGGATCATGTTCATTGAAGTCTGAACAATTCTGTTTATGAGTTCCTCATCATCTGTAACAAGCATGCACTCCTGATAAATCCTGTTGAGCAGACATGCTGGACATTTGGCTTTCATCCTCATTGCTCACACATCCAGATTTCTTACCTCTGTCGAGTGCTCCATTATGAAGTTCCTTCTGTCCTCAACATCCTCGCCCATCAGGATTGTTATAAGCTCTTCCGCCATTGACGCATCCTCCACAGTGACTTTAAGCAGAACTCTGTTCTGAGGATTCATTGTTGTCTCCCACAGCTGTTCTGGATTCATTTCTCCAAGACCCTTGAATCTCTGAACCTCTGCATCTCCAATTCTGTTCAGCAGATCCTCAAGCTCCGCATCAGAGTAAACGTAGTAGGTTTTTTTCCCCTTTTTCACCCTGTAGAGCGGGGGCTGGGCTATGTAAAGATGTCCAAACTCAATGAGAGGTTTCATGTATCTGTAAAAGAACGTGAGAAGGAGAGTTCTTATATGGGCACCATCAACATCTGCATCTGTCATTATGATTACCTTCCCGTATCTCACCCTGTTCACATCGAACTCCTTACCCATTCCTGCACCTACAGCAGAGATTATCGCCTTGACCTCTTCATTTCTCAAAACCTTCATCAGTCCAGCCTTCTCAACATTGATGATCTTTCCCCTTATCGGCAGGATTGCCTGAAATCTCCTGTCCCTTGCCTGCTTTGCTGATCCTCCAGCTGATTCACCCTCAACTATGAACAGTTCCCTCTCAGATGGATCCCTTGATGAGCAATCTGCCAGCTTTCCTGGTAAAGTTGCAACCTCGCTCTTCCTTTTCACAAGTTCTCTTGCCTTCTTTGCCGCCTCCCTTGCCCTTCTTGTTGTCTGACATTTCTCGATTATTCTGCTGGCATGTTCAGGATTTTCTTCAAGCCATTCCAGCACTTTTCTGTAAACAATACTTTCAACAGCCTTTCTTATCTCACTGTTGCTCAACTTGGTCTTTGTCTGACCCTCAAACTGAGGCTCAGGAAGTTTTACAGATATGATTGAGGTTAAGCCTTCCCTTATGTCCAAGCCAGAGAGAGGTGTGTACTTCTTTATGAACTTCCTGCCATACTCATTCAGTGCTCTTGTCAGTCCAGCTCTGAATCCAACAACATGTGTGCCACCTTCATCGTTGTGTATGTTGTTTGCATAAGCCAGAACGACCTCATGATCAGAATTTGTGAACTGAACTGCAACCTCAATCTCGTTATCATCAACCCTTTCACGGAAGTAAATGGGATCATGGAGCTTCTGCTTTCCCCTGTTGAGGGATTTTATGTAATCCACTATTCCTCTGTCAGAATGAAAGACCTCTCTCTTGTTCTTCCTCTCATCAATCAGTTCTATTGTTACTCCCTTTGTCAGATATGCAAGCTCCTTTAACCTGTGGGCAACAATATCGTACCTGAATTCTGTTGTTTCGAAAATCTCCTCATCAGGCTTGAATCTGACAATTGTTCCTGTATCGCTACTCTCTCCGATAATCTCAAGAGAAGTTTTTGGCAAACCCCTCTCAAATATCTGAAAGTGGATTTTTCCATTTCTCTTAACATAGACCTCCATCCACTCTGATAATGCGTTTACAACAGAGACACCAACTCCATGCAAACCTCCAGAAACCCTGTAGGCTTTTTTGCTGAACTTTCCTCCTGCATGGAGCTTTGTCATCACTATTTCGAGGGCAGATTTGCCAAGTGGGTGCATCTCGGTTGGGATTCCCCTTCCATTATCTTCAACACTTGCACTTCCATCATCATGGAGAATAACCTTTATTCTGTTGCAGAATCCTGCAAGTGCCTCGTCAATTGAGTTGTCAATCACCTCCCATAGGAGATGATGGAGACCCCTTATCCCGATTCCACCTATGTACATCCCCGGCCTCTTCCTGACAGCTTCAAGGTCACTCAAAACTTCAATATGTTCGGCTGAATACTCCATATCTCCACCCCGGCAATAGCATAGTGAATTGAGCTGACTTGGTTTAAAATGTTATTTGTAGCAACGGATCAATCACTACCATTCCGGAGTATGAACTTGGCAAGATTTTCAGCAAAGATCCTGTTGTCTGCGCTGTCTATGTACTGATCGGTAAATCCAGCATCATCGCCAACAACAATAACATACCCTCTTTCAAATTTTTTGAAAGCCACAAGACCCATGTCTTCAGCATCTGAAAATCTGATTTCTCCTCTTTTTTCCACAATTACTGGATTGCTAACCCTGAAAGCACCGTAAAGAATTATCTTCCCCACATTTTCAGTTAAGATGCTGTCCTTAATCGGTACACCAGCAACCATGTTCCTCTTTATGGGTTCGTTTTCCACATCAATTCCAAACTCTTCAAGAACTTGAAGGTTGGAAGGAGGAATGTGTATGAAAATAACGAGAACTCCACCATTCCTGACAAATTCCACAATCTCCATTTCATCAACCCTGTGGGCAGGACCAAGCAGAATGTAAGCTCTTGCATTTTCAAGATTCTCCACCCCTCCGTCCACAACATCTATCCCATTTTCGGAGAAAATTTGTTTGAAGATGTTGTACTGCTTCAAAACAGGATTATGATCGATATCAAAAACAGCCCCTGATTTGGATTCCTCTCCAACACATCCCGGTACAATCACAGCTAAGACAAACGTCATCAGAATGATTTTCGAACCATGTCTATGTGAATCCATAACTTCAAGTCAACGAATCAGGATATATCTTTTTTGAAATTATGCAGAAGTTCTTAAGTGTACGGGAAAATGCACAGCCACAATTGAATCGAAAAGTGGTATAGTTGTGTGGAGCAGAACGTCAAGGGAAATAACAGTGATGTAGAAATTTTCGCAGAAAGAATCAGAATTATCGGGGAAAAAGCAATAATTGCTACTGATGCTGATTTTGAGAGCCCGACAACGCTGAAAACATGGGGGGAAATTAACGACATCAACCCCGGAAGCTTGCATCTCTCATAATGTACGACGTAATAAAAGATCTGCTTGGATTCTTTCTGAAAAAGCTGAAATACAGATAAGAGGAATTTCAGTTTATTTTAACGTTTCCTGAAATAACTGGAAAGGGAAGTCAGAAACTGTTTTATGAGGTGGATAATAAAAAAAGTCCTGATGGTAGTTTTCCGATTTGTTGAGAATGGGAAAGAATACAGAATTGACTGTGATGAGGCAGTTGAGTATGCAAAAAAACTTTATGAGGAGGGCATGGTACTTCTCTATAACAACTTGGCTGTAAAACCTGAGGAGGTTGCTGAAAAGGATGTGATCGAGGTTATGGGTTTTGTCTGTGATTGAGGTGAGATTATGAAAATTGCAGTCATAGGAGCCGGAAATCTGGGCATGGCATTAATCAGAAACGCCATGAGGAATGCTGAAATAATCGCTGTCAGAAGGAGGAGAGAAAAAATTCAGGAAATGGAGGGTGTAGAGTTTGTTACTGATATAGATGAGACAGGTGAGGCAAACATCTTTCTTGTAGCCCTGAAACCCCATGTTTTCAGGAGTCATCTGGAACTGATCGGGGATGTGGTGAAGGGTAAGCCTGTTATAAGCTTTGTTGCAGGGGTGAGGCTTGAGGAAATGCTGAAGCACATAGAAAATCCATTCAGAGCCATGACAAATCTTGGAATAGAGGAGAAAGGTGCCATTGCATGCTACCCCCCTGAAACTGCCGAACATCTGAGATTTCTTGATGCAGAATTCATATACTGCGAAACCGAAAATGAGCTTGACGCCATGACTTCCTATCTTGGAAGTTCCCCAGCCCTGATCTCAAAGCTTTTCCATGCCTTTGTGATCTCAGCTCTGCATCAGGGTATAAGCTACGACAATGCTCTGAGAGCAGGTATGCACGCTTTTCAGTCAGCCGCCTATCTTTACTCAAAATACGGGCTTGAGGAAACCATAAGAAAGATAGCAACTCCTGGAGGCACAACAGCCGAGGGCTTGAGGGAGATTGCAGGAATTGAAAGAGGTTTCATTGACTCGCTTATTGCTGCAAGCAGGAGGGTTGATGAACTTTGAGGGAGATGGACCTTTTAAAAAAGTACATCAGCGATGAAAAACTTATCAAGCACTGCGTAGCAGTTTCAGCTGTAATGAGAGGTATTGCAAGAGAGCTCGGAGAGAATGAAGAACTGTGGGCGAAAATAGGGCTTTTGCATGACATTGATTACGATATTGTTGGAGAAGACATGGAGAAACATGGAGAGGTTGGAGCAGAGATTCTTGAAAAAGAAGGTTACGGTGAGATAGCAGAGATAGTCAGAAGACACAACCACATGAGATATGGGGACTACTGTGAGCCTGTTGAGATAGCTCTCCAGGCTGCCGACAGTGTCTCAGGACTGATAATCGCCTGTGCCCTTGTAAAGGGCGGAAAAATTGGAGAAGTAACTCCAAAAACAGTTAAAAAGAAGTTCAAGGAAAAGAGCTTTGCTGCAGGGTGTGACAGGAACAGAATAAAGTTAATCGAGCCCCTCATGCCCCTTGAAAGGCTCTATGAGGTCGGTATCTCAAGCCTGTATGAGGTCAGAGATGAACTTGGTCTCAGCTAAGCTCTGTATTCGTAGGTGACTCCATTCACTTCTATCGTGTAAACATCTCCTCTTACATCTTTGCTTTTTATTATTGGACTGTCGGAGAGCTGATAGATCTTTTTCAAATCATCAAAGCTATCAAGAAGTGTTTTATCACCAATCTTTTTCCCGCTCACAACCATAACACCTCTTTCCACCTTCCTTTTTCTTATGGACGAAAGTG
>JALURI010000059.1 GCA_027016965.1 Geoglobus sp. | reverse complement strand
TGGAATCCATTCTCTCCCTGCATCTCTGATTTTTTTACCGAGAGTTTCGTTCCTATCGTCGAGATCCACTCGTATTCTATCGAATTCTTTAAGGATTCTCTCAGCATATTCGAGATATTTCTCTGAGACGGGAATTATTCTAACCTGCACCGGTGAGAGCCATACGGGGATGGATGGAAGCTTACCCCTTTCCATATCCATGTGAGCTTTTTCAAGCAGAGCATACATGCACCTTTCTATAGCTCCGCTGAGAGAGCAGTGAAGTATAATGGGCTTCTTTTCTTTTCCATCTTCATCGATATATGTTATCTCATATCTATCTGCATTTTCAACATCAATCTGAACTGTGGAGAGAGCACTTGCTTTTCCAAGAGCATCCACAAAGTTAAATTCAAATTTCAGAACGAAATAAAAGAATCTTGAATCCCACATTTCTATGAGTGCGGGTTTTCCAGCTGTTTTCACGAGATTCTGAATGAAATCCCTGTTTTCTTCAAAAAAATCCCTTGTCATTCTTATTGCCACCTCATAACTGTCGGAAGGAATTCCAATTGCATCAAGAACCTCCATGCTCAGCCTGTACTGTGCTTCAAACTCTTTCATGGCTTCATCCATGTCTCTGCAGATTGTGTGCATATCTGGCATTGTAAAAGCTCTCAGCCTCCTCAGACCAACAAGCTCTCCCCTCTGCTCCTTTCTGAAGCTGTAACGTGTGAGTTCGACAAGCTTTACCGGCAGGGCTCTGTATGGCAGAACCATGTCATGTGTCATGAGAAACTGACCAAAACATGCAGCAAATCTCAGAAAAAGCCTCCTCTTCCCCTCTATTATGTACTGTCTTGCTGGAAATCTGTCTAGATATCTCTTGAGTGTCTCATGTTGCTGGCTGTACATAACCGGAGTTTCAACCTCCATTGCTCCATATTCCACGCATCTGTCAATAACATATCGCTCGAGCAGTGATTTTATGAGCCTGCCCTTCGGATAGTATCTCAGGTTTCCCGGATCTGATGCATCTTCATAATCTGCAATTTCAAGTCTTTGCATAAGCTCTACATGGGGTGGGGTTCTATCGACAACTCTTGATTTTGAGATCTCATAATCTGCAAATTTCTTGAGGTTTTTAAATTTAGAGAAATCAAATCTGTCCACATCAACAAGCTCTCCCTCTGGGGTGAGAATGTACCAGTATGAAACCGCCTTTTTCTCAGCCTGAAGGGCTTTTGATTCCTCAACTGGAGAGATCGTTTTTGAAAGCTCGGAAAGCGGATGACCCTTGCATGAGATGTTGAATGCCTTGTACCATCCGAAAGGAGCACGATACACCTCGTATCCTGAAAGAGAATTTTCGAGTTTTTTAAGGATTTCCACAGCGGTTTCAGGTGGAGCCAGCTTTGAGCTGAGGTGAGCATAGGGATATATCAGGATTCTGTCAGCCTTTACCTTTTCAGCTACCTCAGAAATCTCTTTTACCGCCTGTTCAACGGTACTGTCATCATCTCCATCTTCTACTGCTGTGAAAACCACGAGAACCTCTTCGAGAGATCTTTTTTTCATGGTGTCGTCAACTTCTTCTGCAAATTTTGTCCTTCTTTTTGCTTCATATTCCATGTGGTCAGCGTGAACAAGGAGCAATCGCATGTGACGGGGAGTATTTCTTACCCCTGATAAAGTTTACTGAATTGAGGTATTGATTGTTCAGTTATGGCCAATCTCTGGAGTAACATTTATCCCGGGTGG
>JALURI010000058.1 GCA_027016965.1 Geoglobus sp. | reverse complement strand
GGCTGTGAAACTCACCCTGCCTGATGGATTTGAGGGCAAGAATCAGTATTTCATTGGAACCCTCGAAAGCGGAGATTCTGCAACATCAACCTTCGATCTCGTAGCCCCGAATAAAGCTGGAGAATATAGAGTTAAGGCTCTGGTAACTTATATGGACTCTAAGCTGGAAAAATATAGTGTCGAGAAGGAGTTTACAGTTTACGTGTTCTCAGAAGAGAGCAACACAGCCGGAATTGCGGTTCTTGCAGCAATCATCCTGATAACCATCCTCGCCTACTTCTGGAGGCGGAAGGCTAAATGAGTGATCTCCTCAGGCTGGTTGATGTATGGAAAACCTACCGTATGGGTGCTGTTGATGTGCACGCACTCAGGGGAATAAATCTGGAGGTGAAGGGAGGGGAGTTCATCGTAGTGCTTGGTCCCTCAGGCTCTGGAAAGACGACATTGCTGAATCTGGTTGGAGGAATTGATACTCCAACGAAGGGAGACATACTCTTCAACGCCACAAATGTGTCAGAATTGAATGAATACGAGCTCACAATGCATCGCAGGCGAAACATCGGTTTCATCTTTCAGTTCTTCAATCTGATTCCAACTCTCACAGCCAGAGAAAACGTGCTGCTTGCCTCAGAGCTTGTGGAGAATGCGAGAGATGCTGATGAGGTGCTGGAAATTGTGGGTTTAAAGCACAGAGCAGATCACTTTTCATCAGAGCTGAGCGGAGGTGAACAGCAGAGAGTTGCCATAGCAAGGGCTCTTGTAAAAAACCCACCGCTCATTCTGGCAGATGAGCCCACCGGAAGCCTGGACTTCGAGACGGGCAAGATGGTTCTCAGGGTTATGAGGGACATAAACAGAAATGAAGGCGTGACCTTCATCTTAGTTACCCACAACTCCGTCATAGCAGATATGGCTGATCGAATAGTCCATTTGAAGGACGGCAGGGTTGCAAGGATAATCGTGAATGAGGAGCCGGCTGAGCCTGAGGAGCTTTCGTGGTGAACATGAAGGCAGGAAAAACCCTCAATCTAAAGGTCTTCAGAGACCTGAAATCCCAGAAATGGCAGTTCATAGCTGTAATCTTCTTGGTTTTTCTTGGTGTGGCATTATATACCTCATTCTACATGTCCTACCTGAATCTAAGCAGGACGTATGACACGTTCTACGATAAAACAAACTTCGAGGATCTGGCAGTCACACTGAGTCCAGCCAGTCCGGCCCCTGAAAAGCTTGTTTCGGAAGTCAGAAAAATTGATGGAGTCGAGGAAGTTTATGGAAGACTCTCAGCTTACGGAACTTTTGAAAGGGAGAACAGCAGAATAACGCTGAAGCTTCTGTCAATTCCGGAAGAGATGACAGTAAACAGGCTCGTAATGGCTGAAGGGAATTATCCTGATGCGGGGGAGAAGGGTGTGGTTCTACTGAAGAAATTTGCAGACTACCACGGCATAAAGGTTGGTGAGTCTATTTCGGTCAGTGTGAACGGTAAAAAGGTGAATCTGAAGGTTACAGGACTTGCCTTCTCTCCTGAGTTCATCTGGATTGTTGAGGCTGGAAGCTGGATGACAACTCCAAAGACCTTCGGCATTGCCTTCATTCCTCAAAAGACCCTTGAGAAAATCTTGGGGGTTAAGAATGCCATCACGGAGGTGCACGTAACAGTTTACGATGAGGACAGGGCAGATGAGATTCTGAGCAGGGTCATGGATATCTTCAGTGATTACGGCATCTCCGGAGCGTACAAGAGAGA
>JALURI010000057.1 GCA_027016965.1 Geoglobus sp. | reverse complement strand
GATATTTACCTTGTATGGAACAACCCATCAAACAGCTTAACGTTGACTGTTTATTCTCCAGACAGGAGTTATCAAGCATTCCATGATTCTTCTGACGGGAAAGTAGATGGGAAGATCACTCTGAGCATAAGTGATGACCTGCCCGGTACATGGTATTTCAAAGTGTATGGAGAAAGAGTGAGTGGTGTTCAGCACTACTCCCTGACAGTCGTTTGAATGTTTTAGATAACATGAGGCTGAACTATTTGCTTTCGATCCTTTTGATCTTGACTTTTTTATTTATGTCAACAACCTTGACTCTCGCGTTCAAGGTTAAACCAGCAAACATCAGCGATGAGGAACTTGAAAAAAGAATAAAAAGCGATCCCCCTGATGAGGTGAAGGTTTCCTTCTGGCAGCTGCCTCTCTGGATTAAGATCCAGTACATCACAACCGTACTGGCAGGAGTTCTTGCCATCTGGAAGCTTCTGCCGTTTGTCATAGCAAGAATAAAGACAGTCCTCGTAAGCAAAAAAAGACAGAAAATTCTCGAAATCGTGATGGAAAATCCGGGAATAAGCCTGAAAAACCTTCAGGATACCATGAATGAGGACAGAAGCACGCTCAGATATCATGTGAGGCTTATAGAGGAGGAAGGGTGGATTCACTCTGTCAAAGCCGGAAACAGACGTCTTCTGTTCCCTGCATGGCAGAAGCCAATAAACACTACCGCACTGAAATCTGAAAGAAAAAGGGAAATTCTTGAGATACTGAAGAAAAACGGTGGGATGACTGCAAGGGAGCTTGCTGATGAGCTTGGCATGAATTTGAAAAGTGTTTACCATCACCTCGGCGATCTGAAAAAAGCGGGATTGGTAAAAGTGGACGGAGTGAAAAAATGGAGAGCTATTCAGGCAGAAAGGTGAGGGAGTTCAGCCTGACCCAGAATCCCAACCTATATATCCCAGACTGGCTCAAGAAAAACCATGAACAGAAAAGAAAAGAAAGAGCTGATGTCCAGTTTTCATCGCTCATCAATTGTGGGAACTGCAGTGATAAGCTTCTTTCTCTCATTTCTCGTCCTGTATTACTCCAAGGTTGATTTGATATACTCAATCCCTGCATCCATTACTTTTTCAGCAATCATAACCTTTGTAAGAAGTCGTTCAAGGTTGTGATCTCTGCACTGAACACATTCTCCATGTGCTTCAGAGCATACTCGTAATCGTAGTCGTTCAAAGCTGCGGTGCAATCTTTTATTACAGCCACATCATACCCTCTCAGCGCCGCATCTCCTGCTGTATGCAGAACACATATGTTCGTGAGAACTCCAGCAAGATAAAGCCTTTCAATTCCAAACTCTCTGAGAGTTAAATCAAGATCCGTACCGAAGAAAGCCGAATACCTGCGTTTTCTGACGATGTAGTCATTTTCTTTTACTTCAATTTCATCTATTATCTCAGCCCCTTTTGTGCCTGCAACACAATGTTCCGGCCATATCCGGAATTCAGGATCGTCCTTCCTGTGGTAGTCCTGAGTGAAGATGACAGGCATTTTCTCTCTTGCTGAATTGACAGCCCTGACAACACTTTCAAAGATTTTTGTTACCCTCTCACCTCCAAAGAGCTTTCCGTCAGGATAGCAGAAGTCCTTCTGCATGTCAACAACGATCAGAGCTGATTTCATAGCCATCATTCAGTTAAACAGAATAAAAATTTTCCCGAACACATGTTCAGCATGATGCCCCATCTCTAAATCTTTCAGAGAGGTGTGTGTACTTTCCTAAA
>JALURI010000056.1 GCA_027016965.1 Geoglobus sp. | reverse complement strand
TCCATGATTAATTCTACTTAAATATTTCGATATGTTTCAGGTTACGTGAATATCAATCTTTCGAAAAATTCCAAAATTTTAAAATATGATGAATAGTGAAATTGACGCATGCTGGATATTCTTAAAGAGCAGCTCATCAGAAACTATCAGCACCCGTTTTACAGAAAAAAGTTTGCTGAAGCTGGAATAAAGCCAGATGATTTGAAAACAATGGAGAATTTTCAAAAAATCCCATTCATGACACGAGAAGATCTGAATACAGCGTTTAACTCAGAGAGTTTTGGAGGGTTCATGAGAGACGATGTAGTAAGAATAAATTTCTCCCCATCAGGAGCAGGTCTGATTCCAATACTCCAGACCGCAAATGATGTTGAGACAATAAATAATGCAAACGCTCAGGCATTTCAGAGGGCAGGTATTGGTAAAAATGATGTTGCCATCATAACATTCAGTTACCATATATTCATCGCTGGTCTTAACTTTCATGGTGGAATGGAGGGGCTTGGAGCAAAAGTTGTACCTCTTGGTCCCGGATCTACTGATAGAGCTTTAGAGATAGCTGAAATGGTAAAACCAACTGTACTGATTTCTAATCCAAGTTTTGCATTGAAACTGGCAAGTGAAGGTCTTGATGGAATAAATGTCTTCATAGCTGCTGGAGAACCATTTACGGCAGTTGAAGGATATCGAAAAAAGGTCAAGGACGCATTCAATGGCGCCACTATAGTAGACTACTATGGGATGGCTGAATGTTTGCCGATTGCATGCGAATGCAGATATGAAAACGGACTCCACGTGATTGACGATCTTGTTCACGTTGAAATCATAGATCCTGACACCGGAGAGGTCCTTGAAGATGGTGAAAGAGGAGAGGTTGTTGTCACTCACTTAAACAAAGAGGCCATGCCAATGCAAAGATTTCGAACAGGGGATTTGAGTATGATTGAACAATTCCAGTGTGATTGTGGAAAAACAGTGACAATGCCAAAAGGAGTTTTTGGAAGAACAGATGAAATGTATAAGGTGAAAGGAGTTAAATTCTATCCTTCTCAACTGAATCTCCTTTTAAGAGGATTTCCTGAGCTTACAGGAAAATTCAGGGCAATTATAAGGAGAACTGAAAAGGGAACAGATTACCTTGAGGTGGAGGTCGAAGGAAAAGAAAGTGTTGACTATAAGAAACTTGATGAGGCAATAAAAACTACCCTGCTGATTTCACCGAACAAAATAACTGTTGTTGATAGACTTGAGAAGGATAGAGAAGTGATTGACCTCAGATATTAACCAATTTCTGGATATTTCAATATTTTGCAAAAATTAGAAAGGTGGAGGCTCCCGGAATGCTTAAATGAACATGACACCTTTTGCCTCAAAGGTAACAGGCTTGCTGTCCTTCTTCATGACCTTCTGAATAGCCATTTCAAAGTCACTCATTGTAACTCTGGCTTTTTCCTGCTTTATTGCAAACATTCCTGCTTCGGTAACTATGGATTTTATGTCTGCTCCGCTTGCCCCTTCTGTCATTTCAGCAAGCTTTTTGTAATCAACATCATCTGCAACCTTCATTTTTCTTGAATGGATCCTGAATATTTGAATCCTGCCTTCAAGATTCGGAAGAGGTATCTCTATGATTCTGTCAAACCTACCGGGCCTGAGTATTGCTGGATCGAGAATGTCTATTCTGTTTGTAGCTCCAATGATCTTCACATCTCCCCTCGGATCAAACCCATCCATCTCTGCAAGCAACTGCATGAGCGTTCTCTGAAC
>JALURI010000055.1 GCA_027016965.1 Geoglobus sp. | reverse complement strand
GTGGAAGAGCGAAGAGGAGTCATTTGAATTGCTTGAAAGAGAGAGGAGTAAGGTAGCTGAAGAGCTCGCTGATATTATGATATACTGCCTCTACCTCGCAGATATATCCTGCTTAGATCCAGAAGAAATCATTTTCGATAAAATAAAAAAGAACAGAGAGCGATTCACCAAATAAAATCATGACTGGTCTCTCAATTTCTTAAAAACTTTGGAATAGCGCTGTAAAAATGTACATGAGTATACCCACCAACTACAGATCCCGACATTGCACCATCATATCCCTCTGAGATTCCCTTACCATCTACTCTGAAACAGTATCTAACATCCCTGTCCGGAATTGCTGTCGAATAATGAAATTCATGTCCCCTGAATCCTGTGGAGAAAACCGGATTTTCTTTTATCACCCTGCCATCTACATAACCCAGTGCCTGAAGTTTGTCTGTGTGAACAATATCAATATCAAGAACACCACACATTCTGAATCTCCTATTATTCACTTCTATACTCCTCGAGAGAAACATCATCCCCCCGCATTCTCCATATACTATTCCATCGGACATATTTCTGATCTCCTTCAATGTTTTGCTTCTGGACAGACTTTCCACATGGAGTTCAGGATATCCCCCGCCAAAGTAATAAACGTCTGCCTCTGGAAACTCACCGGAAAGGGGAGAAAAGAACTCAATTTGAGAAAATCTCCTTAATTCTTCAAGGTTATCCTTATAATAGAAGCAAAAAGCCTCATCAAATGCCACTGCAACCCTTAAATCCTTTTCTTCCCTCTGGAATTCAGAATCAAAATCGCCAGAACAGTAATTCTCAACGGCAGACAGTTCAAGAATCTTTTCAACATCCAAGTATTCTTCTCCAATCTTGATCAGTTTATTCACATCAAGTGTCTCCTCAAAACCCATTTTAAGACCCAGATGTCTGCTTCCCAACTCAAGATCGAAAGATCGCGGAAATATCCCTAAAACAGGTATCCCGACTCTTTTAAAAGCCTTGACCAGCATATCTCTATGCTTATCACCTCCTACTCTGTTGAGTATAACTCCTGCGAATCTGATATCTTTATCAAACTCCATAAACCCTTTTGCCATCGCAACAGCACTTGAACTCATTCCACCTGCATCAATTACAAGAACAGAAGGAATGTTCAGGATTTTTGATATATGAGCCGAGCTACCGGATACAGTGCCGGATACGCCATCAAAAAATCCCATCACGCCCTCTATAAGACAGAAATCTTTCCCTTTACTCCACCTGAAATAAGATTTTTTTACTCCTTCCTCACCCATCATATAGACGTCGAGATTTACCGCAGGGATACCGATAGAATGTTCAAAATGGGTGGGATCAATAAAATCCGGACCAACTTTAAATGGCTGAACCTTATATCCTCTTTTAAGCATTACTCCTGCAATACAAAGACCTATAACAGTCTTTCCGGATCCACTCGATGGCGCACCCAGCACTAAAGCGTGTTTCACAGATGAACAGACAATCATGGATATAGATAAAATATTTGATTCATCTCTGGGAAGCTATATTAACCATAAGCTGTATTTTAACTCATTGCTCTTTTTCCAGCTACAAACTAAATGAACGATTTAAGCGATTATCGAAAAGATTTAATAGGATAATCAAGGTGTTGGGAAACGGTGAGGTATTAATATGCCCATAGAGACCGTTAAAAAGGAGGATAAACAAATATCCACCTCTGTGCTTGTCTCCATCTTCATATTCACCTTGATTGAAATTGCACTGCTCGG
>JALURI010000054.1 GCA_027016965.1 Geoglobus sp. | reverse complement strand
CCCTAACAAGAAGAGGCTTCATGGGAGCTGCAGCATGGTTGCTGACTTCTCTGGGAATGAAGGGAGTTGCAGCAAGGATAGTGCAGCCTGAGGTGACGAAGCTTGAAGGGATGGAAAGAGTTAATGCTGTAAGGAGGGCTTTGAAGAGCAAGGATGTTAGGAACGCCTTGGGATTTATCAAATCGAAAGGATGGAGCATTAATGAAACAAAAGCTGAGGCCGCTATTCACAAACTTAAGGATGGAGAGATGCTCGCTGTTGGCTTTCCCGTTTCGGAGAATGCTGTACTGGTTTACTACGAATACATGAACTCAAAGATAAAAACAGAAGCCAAAATCTACACCCTCCGAGACGAGCGGAATGCAGCACTGGAATTCATAAGTGTAAATGGCAATCTGCCAATAACCACCGACGATTGCGGGCCGGGTTTGGTGGAATGCCGTCAATGCGTGGATCTTGACGCACTATGCGCTGTGGCTTGCTGCTCGGGATGTGCATGGGCCTGCCCTGGACTCAGTTGCCTGCTTTGTGTGCTCATCACATGCGGCGTCTTATGTATAGAGTACTGCTGCAATGAATGGGATATATACTGCTGTCCGACACCATAAGGAGGTGATATAAGTTTTGAGATACCTAAAATTTCTAATTTTTTTACCTGCAGTAGTCTTTTTTATCAGTCTATTCTTAGAAAACATCTGGGGGATCATAATTGCCGGAGGATTGATTATAGCTGCAAATGTCTATAGCACAAGGCTAAACTTGGAAAGATGGGTGAGGGTTGTTCATTACATCGCAATGCTACTTACTTTTGGGATATTCCTGCTGAAGTATTCCTCGCATCTGAGGTAGCGAAATGTTATTGGGTGTTAAATTCACCATCAGTATAAAAAATGCTTATATGAAGATCTTGCAGCCTAATGTAACCAAGTTAGAAAGGCTGGAGAGGATCAATGCTATAAAGAGGGCTTTGAAGAGCAGGGATGTGGTCATCACTGCACTGATCGCTACAGTTGCAGTCATCTTGTACCTCAAAGCTATAATTCCACTGCCTTTCCCAATAGTACTGCTAGTATGGCATATGCTCTTCACCCTCAGGTTGAAGGCTGAACTTAAACGGATGCTCCAATCTGCTTTCGTGCTCATGACTGTCCCCCTCCTTTTAATCAGCTCATTCCAGGAGAGCTTCAGAACAGCTTTACTCTATACTTTTTTAGCAGCGGGCATTCTTGTGCATGGCTCAAGATTATACCATTCTAGAACTCGTTACGCGATGGTTTTGCTTTCTCTGGCCATCTGGATTTTTCCCCTTTTACATCCCGAGATGAAATGGTTAGAGGCGGTAGTCGCAATTTCAACAGGAGTTGTTTTGACAATCATCGTTGCTCTTGGAGGTGATTAGATGGGAACTATCTCCTCCATCCACAAACACCTCTACTGCTTCTTTGTTGCCAGAAAGAAGGAGCGGAGTTTCCTCAAGTCAGCGACAATAGTGTTGTTAGCCACAATTCTCTTGATACCGGACATGGTGCGCATGCAGTTTCTCATGTTTCAGCAGCAATTTGATATTTCGCACCTGCCAGCGTTTTTCATCTTCGCTCTAGTATTTACCTTCCTTGCCTGGCTCATCCTTTCTACCATCCTATACATAATTGCCGGGCTTTTAAGGTATCCGGCTGAGTTCGAAAGCCTGATGTTACTTTCGGCATACTCATTTCTCACAGCAATTTTCAGCAATTCCTACGTCAGGAGGTTTTTCTGGGCATCAGAGGGTC
>JALURI010000053.1 GCA_027016965.1 Geoglobus sp. | reverse complement strand
GCAATCGTCCACGTAGCTTTTTTCTGCATCCACTCTGCTTCCGTAGGCGGTGCTGTATGAAGGAATCCAGTTCGATAGATCAGCATTGTTATCACTTTCTCCAAGTGCATGATTCCATGTATTTACGCATATATAAAGTCTATCACCATTTTTGGAAAATGAAGACCAGTAAGCTTTATCTGCGTAGTGAACTCCCGGTACAGTGTAGTAAGTTGCATTCCTGCCGTATATTTCGCTGTTAACTGGGTCCCCGTAGTAGAAATAAAACTTGCATGGATTTCTATTTAAATGTATGTACAGGAATATGTTTCTATGTCCTCCTCTCTACCCCCAGTTCGCAAACCTGATCTCATCGTCAATATACTCTTTTATTGCTCTCCAGGCAGTATCGGTTATAGAAGTATTCACCATTTTTCCAAAAGTGCTCTTATTCTGCCGTAATCTTTTTCGTTCAAGGTCTCTTTGTTAAGAATTCTGGAAAGTTCGTCTATCATCTTTTCATTCGTCGTTTCATCCTCAGTGGTGGTAGAAGATCCAATGTTTGTTGCAGTCGTTGTAGCAGCACTTCCCAATACCACTAAAACCAGCAACAAAGCCACCCCAATTTTAGCAGCTTTCATCTGATCATCTTAATTAGCTTAATTCCACATTTACTTAGGAATTCTGACTGTCACAGCTATACCCATAATCTTCAACACTGTAAACCCTACCAATCTGATACAGGCTCCAGTTCATATAGCTCTCATTGATAATCGGCTCCACCACCACAAACTCTCCCCACGAGAAATTAACCAGCAGGAATGTTTTGCTTGCAGTTTTATTGTAGCAAACTCTTACTTCAGTAACTTTTTGCCCGCTCGCCCATGAAAAGTTCTCCAGAACTGGCTTGAGTTTCAGTGCAGCAGTCTTGTCGTCCCATTCAAGCGGATTCTCAGCGTAGTATCTGTTCCAGTTGCTGTTCTGGAGGAAGTCTGCAAGGGTTACAAGATTGGCTCTTTTTACAAACTCAAGGTATTCTGCGATGTAGTTGTTGAAGTCATCGGCGTTTTCAAAGGTCAGGTCTGGAGTATGGGATTTATTTTCGCTTTCAACCGTGGCAAAGGACGACCTGTTGACAAACACCTCTAATCTCATTCCGTCAACCTCCACCAGAAGCCATGCTTTTCCGAAAATCCCTCCTGTCGGCTTGTTGTAGCATATCGTGGCGTTCCACCCCTCATCTTCCAGTTTCCTTTCAAGCTCCATTACTGCGAGAATTTCAAAGGTTGGTTTGAGTTCAGCAATGTTTTTCTCATCGCTGATGCTGCTCATGGTTTCGTTCCATCTTTGTTTCGAGAGAAACTCCTTCAGCTCCATCTCCTCGGTATTGGAGGTAAAGCTCAGCTTGTTTGATGTGAAAATTCCGGCGGCAACTATCAAGATTGTAAGCGCTGATAATATTATCAGGAGATTGAATTTTTTGGATGTCATCTCTCTATCCAGAAATTGAACTGAAATCTGCCAAGATTTCCACACTCCCCCAGTATCTGCCAGTTGTTATCGCTGTCTCTGGCCCAGGCTTTAAGTTTGCTGACGTCCCTGAGAATCTCTATTCTTCTTTCCCTCCACTGATTTTTCGCAACCGCTATGTGCCTATCCCAGCCATCACAGTAGTCTTTAAAATAATTGCCTGAAACCTCGTACTCTCCATTCAGTTCCCATCTGTGAGTTATTGCCACTCCTTTGTCAGATGTGCTCAGGTAGGTGTGGCATGGTACCAGAAGTAGAGCATTTTCGG
>JALURI010000052.1 GCA_027016965.1 Geoglobus sp. | reverse complement strand
CTCAAGAAGTATGATTTGCATGATCCCGTCTCCCTATTGAACGATATATGGCAGAAGTGCCAGATTGCGGGCGCGTTTGATGGCTTTGGCCAGCTCACGCTGTTTCTTGGTGGAAACGGCAGTGATACGGCTTGGCACAATTTTGCCGCGCTCGGAAATGAATTTGTTCAGGAGACGCACGTCTTTATAGTCGATCGTCTGGGCATTGGCACCAGAGAAAGGACAGCTTTTGCGGCGTCTGAAAAAAGGCCGGCGTGTATTGCCACCTTCGGAACGTTGTTCAGCCATTTGATGTTCTCCTTATTCTGTTGCTGCTGCAGCTTTTGGGGCTTCAGAAGGTTTTTTATTTTCTTTCCTTCACCGGCAGTTCTCAGCACATCATCAATGTAGAGATAACCTGGTTTTCCAGTTCCAAGATTAACAAAAGCTGCCTGAAGACCCTGGACCACATTTACAACTCCTCCCTTGAAAATATCACCGTATCTGGGACCTTCTCTGTACTTCTCAATTTCAAAATGACTCAGCACTCCCTCTTCTTCAACTGCTATCCTCGTCCACCAGGGAGTGTGGTTCACCAGAATTCTATCCTTAGCCTTTTCTCCCATAATGTTCAGAAACCCTCAGTCAATCATCTGTTTATTGCTTTCCCAAAGATCTTTTATTTTCAAATCTTCAGGTTGTGTTTTACCTTCACAACATCAACGTTTTTCAGTATATCAGGAACTCCCCTTGCATTTTCAAGTATTTTCATTACACTGATACCTCTTGCGTGGGTGGATGAAATTCGTACGTACACCTGTTTCCCTTCAGGCTCACACTTAACCACTTCTGCTCCCAGTTCAACTGCTGACTGTCTGATTGCTTCAAGGACTCTCTCATCAGAACAGCTCATCCGGAAAATCACCGAATCGGTAGATGCTGCTATGGAAGGGGCTCTTTTATCCACAACCTCTGCATTTTCACACCTGAGGCCGGTTCCATTACATTCTGAATCAAGTTTCAGAATAAGTTCTCCAGGATCCGGCTGTGCTGTAAGCTCCACATCAAGGAACTCTTCTTCACTTTCCACCCCCACAGGAAGTGCCTGTCCGGCTGAAACTACCGGCCTCGGGTTATATGCACCTCTGAATCTGATGGGAAAATCAGCTCTCCTCAGCGCCCTTACCACACACTGTATAACTTCAGGTGAACTCATATAGCTTGCAGGAAACTTTCTGGAGAGCCTGATCCTTAACCTCACACCATCAGTTTCCTCACTTAAAATTTCATTTTCCCTATCCTGTTCATCATCCGAAGTCTGCGTTCTTCTCAGACAAAGTGACTCATTACAAACTCCACACGCTCTGCACGACGGAGACAGGCAATCAACTCCCGGACTGCCGTTTATTGCTCGCTGAAAGTCCATTCTCAGGAAATCTCTGTGAGCGCCGGTATCAATAAAATCCCAGGGCAATTCCTGATCACCTGAACCGCCGTTTATGCTCAGAGGTGTATACTTCTGCACCAGGTTCACAAGCGAATCCCCCTTAAGATTTTCTCTCCACGTTATAAGATATGCATCAGTCCTTAAAAGCTCATCAAAGACATCTTCCATGTCCCAGCCTCCCCTCGCAAAGAACGCTTCCACAACTGATGATGTGAGGTCATGCCACTGGAATTTTATGTCCGTCCCCCTGAATTCTTTTCGGAGAAGGTTCAACTTTCTGTTCACATCGCGGAAATCCTGTCTGAACCATTGAAAGGGGGTATGGGGTTTGGGCACAAAAGGGCTTACAGATACTGTAAGAT
>JALURI010000051.1 GCA_027016965.1 Geoglobus sp. | reverse complement strand
AGGTGTGATATGGTGAGTGTCAGAAAGTACAGTCAACTGGCTGGCAGAATCATAACGGGGTTGTTTTACCTTCAGGCAGCGGTACATCACTTCACTGATGTTTCAGGGCTTGCCAGTTATGCTGCTCTTAAAGGAGTTCCTCAGCCCACACTTTCTGTGATTCTTACAGGAGGACTGCTTTTGATTGCAGGAGTGAGCATTCTTGTGGGATACCGTATTGAAATTGCAGTTCTTGTGCTTGTTGTGTTTTACATACCTGTCACATTTATGATGCATAATTTCTGGGCAGTTCCTGAGGCTCAGCGGGTCACACAAACCATAAGTTTTATGAAAAACATGGCTCTTATGGGCTCCGCGCTCATGTGGCTGGCAGTGCCTCCGCCGTGGTCCTTAAGTCTTGAAGAAAAGCTGAGGGTTGGGCGAAGCTGACGGTATTGCAGGCAAATGTTGTGGCTGGTTGAACTCTTCTGCAAATCACACGTGAGAGATATGACATGAAATGGACGTCTCATTCACATAAGAAAAAAACCGGCGCTGATAGAAGGGTATCTTTTTCGGCTGTTTCTGTTAGGGGATTATTACACCAATATTTCTCACACTCGTGCTGGCTATTTTATTTACAGTGCGGGAGCTTTTTTACTACCTTTCTCTGGATTGATTGAAACTGGTGTGGCAGTTCGTTCCGCTATTCGTATCACCCGAAATAGAAAGAGCTTAACTTCAGGTAGAGGACACGTAAAAAGCGGCGATCAAATAATACAGTACACCCCGGTGAAAATGTACAAACAAATGGATTGCCTGCTGGACAAAATGTCAAATGTCAAGACCTGCCCCCTACAGGTTTGACAATTAAAATGGCTCGCATGTAAAATTTTCTCTCCCTGTTTTCGGGAGGTGATAACGTGCTTTACAGGAATCCTTATGACTGGTATTACCACTTTACTGTAGAGCGTGATTACTCAAAATGTATAGTGTGCAGGGCATGTGTGACTCAGTGCAGCTATGAGGCAACGTTCTACGATGAGGAGCAGGACAGAGTTTATACTCTCAGCGACAGGTGTGTGGGGTGTCACAGGTGTGATGCATTCTGCCCCACGGACTGCATAACTGTAAAACCCATGGAAAGACATGTCAGACCCAATAACAACTGGTCACCAGAGCATGTGAGAGCTCTGTATCAGCAGGCGTCCACGGGAACCATTATTGTTACAGGGATGGGAAACAACAAACCCTACAAAGTTTACTGGGACCACATAGTTCTTGATGCCTGTCAGGTTACCAATCCATCAATTGACCCGCTCAGAGAGCCCATGGAGTTGAGGACATATATTGGAAGAAAACCCGATAACATAAATGAAATAAATCCAAAAGCAAAAGCTACCTTAAAGACAACGCTCGGGCCTCAACTTGAACTTGAGGTTCCGGTAATGTTTTCAGCCATGTCATATGGATCCATTAATTTTTACGTGTGTGAATCTCTTGCCAGAGCTGCTGTGGAAGTGGGTACCTACTGGAATACCGGTGAAGGCGGACTTCCAAGGGCACTTTACAAATACGGGCATCGCACAATTGTTCAGTGTGCCTCCGGAAGGTTTGGAGTATCACCGGAATACCTCAATGCAGGAGCTGCCGTGGAAATTAAAATCGGGCAGGGTGCAAAGCCAGGAATCGGAGGACATCTGCCCGGCGAAAAAGTGCTGAAGCCAATTTCTGAAACGCGAATGATTCCTGAAGGAAGCGATGCGCTTTCTCCAGCTCCTCACCACGATATTTATTCTATTGAGGATCTGCGACAGCTCATATAC
>JALURI010000050.1 GCA_027016965.1 Geoglobus sp. | reverse complement strand
TCTCCTGCAAACGCCTTCAAGTCCGCTGATGGCAGAGTTGTGACCATAACTGCTCTTACCGACGAGCAGTTCAGAGGGCTGTGCGAGGCTATGAGCAAAACTGAGCTTGCAGAGGACGAGAGATTCGCAACGCTCCCTGCGAGGCTGAAGAACAGGAATGAGCTTGAGAAAGTAATTGAGGAATGGGTATCGGCCAAGAACTCCGACGATATAATCAGGATCTCAGCAGAGCACGGCTTTTCAGCTGGAGTGGCGAGAGATGGCATGGAAGTTTATCAGGACGAGCATCTTAGAGCAAGAGGAAGCGTGTGGTTCTACGATGACCCCATGTTCGGCGAGATGGTCGCAGCAGGCTCTCCAATGAAGATGAGCGAGACTCCAGGAAGAATAAAATGGTCAACCCATCCAGTTGGCTACCACAACCGCTACGTTCTGAAAACACTGCTGGGGTTCAGCGATGATGAAATTGAGGAACTCCAGAAAGAAGGCGTCATAGGATACTGGGTTGATTTCATCGGCAGAAAACCACCTGAGGGTGTTGAACCTGAAAAAGATCCCATCTTCATGTGGTGATGCTTATGGAGTGGCATGAAATCTCCAAGCAGTATTTTGAGATTGAAAGGTCGAGATTCAAGAAAGGACCCTTAGAGGACATCGTTGTTTTTGACATAAGCTATGCAAGCCCCGCAGCAACATTCGCCTCATCTGTGCTTGCAGAAATGGGTGCAGAGGTTGTGAAGGTTGAGCCGCCAGAAGGTGACCCCCTCAGGAAGCTCACACCCTTCGGAGAGTTCTACTTCGACGGAACAGGTTTGCCTTTTGCAGTTGAGGGAAGGAACAAGAAATACATGACCCTCGATCTGGAAAAAGAGGAAGGAAGGGAGCTTTTCGGGCAGCTTGTGTTGCATGCAGACGTTGTCATAGAATCATTCCCACCCGGCTATGCAGACGAGATTGGAATTGGATACAGACAGCTTAGAGAGATCAGGTCAGATATCATTTACCTCGCCTTTTCCGCCTACGGTCATTTCGGGTCAAAAGCGAAGGAATTTGCTAAGGTGCCTGATTCAAACCTTCTCGGCCTGTCTATGTCGGGCTACATGATGGCAAATCGAGAGCTGCCAGAGGCTGGAGAACCATACAACCTGCCAACCGCTCCGGGCTTCTGGATGGCAACAAACCTCGCTGGAATATATGGCGCTGCAGGTGTCGTTCTTGCATTATACCACAGGCTGAAGACAGGCAGGGGACAGATGATTGACGTAACATCGGTAGATGCGATGAACAAGATAACTTTACAGCTAATCTGGAGTCATGTTTTTAACGAGCCCATAAATGTTGGAGTTCTTCCCTTAGACTATGCTGTCTTTCCATATGCCTACTGGCGAACCAAAGACGGCTACGTATTTGCTGCGGGCTTCACAGACCCGAATTTCAAAGCCCTTGTGACTCAGCTTGGCAGAGAAGACCTGATTGAGAAGTATCCCAACGTCTTTGCCAGAATAAAGCTGGAAAACCAGAAAGTGCTCTACGATGAATTGCAGAAGGAGTTCGAGAAGTACACGTTTGCGGAGCTTGTTGAAAAAATGCTGAAGTGGAGGAATGAAGGCAGAGAAGGCGTTGCAGTGTATTCCAAGATAACAACACCAAAAGAGGTTCTGGAAGAAGATTACTGGAGGGAAAGGGAGGTTTTCAGGGGGATGGTGGACAGGAGATACAGCGAGATCACGGTTATCAATCCAGTATGGAAGCTGAGCCAGACACCTCTGAAACTGAAATGGCTGGCAAAGAAGACAGGAGAGGACAATTAC
>JALURI010000049.1 GCA_027016965.1 Geoglobus sp. | reverse complement strand
TCATAAAGCTCACCAATAAAACTATTATTGCCTCGGAGCTTTTAACTTTTGGCTTCTTCAGAAGGTAATGGTTATATCCTTCCATTGCCAATTTATAAACGAGGGATAACAAATGGAGGAAGAGATGCTCAGGAAAATTGATGAGTACATAAAGTCAGGGGATGAGTACTTTAAAGAAGGAAACTACCGGCTGGCATTTAGATCCTATCTTGAAGCTATGTACAGTATAAGCGTTTACGTAATCTATAGGGATTTAGGACTGCTCATGCCTCCAGGTCCTGCATTGGGCATGATGAAGACAAGGTATCCAGACGTTTACGGAGTGATAGAAAAGTATATTCCATATGAGACCAGAATATCTGGAATTGACGAGGAACTTGTAAGGATAATAAAAAATGACGTTGAAAAGATTTACAGAAATATCATTAAGTAAACAGGTATGAAGAATCTATAATCCCGCATTCATCTTCATTCCCTGATTCGCCTTCCTCTTCCAATAATCTGAAAAGTGTCTTCTTAAAACCAGGGACTGTAAATAGGAGTATCAGTATGTACACATTGGCTTTTATCATATGGCCGTGGGGTTCTACAGCAAGTAGCAGGTAGTCCCCCTTTTCCTCCAGAACTTTAACCCTTGACATCGCAAACTTCGCATATCCATACATGTTTTTTCCGTCTTCTCTCCAAAATGAAATGAGCTCTAAACACGGATATCTATAGAACACATCAATCAGTGGGAGTACAGCTTTTGATGATACAATAGGATATTTCCTCCCTTCATAAATTAAGAACACCGCACCCCGGGTGGTTCCAATATGAACTGCCTTGCAAAGATCATCAAGATACATTCCAAGGGCCTTTTCTACATTAGGCTGCATATCTTCCAAGCTAAACACCACCTTTTGTGTATAATTGTGCGTAAAACTTGATCCGAGCAATTTCCCTTAAATTTTTGAAGTTCTGAAGTACAGTTACATGCCATTTCCCCATATTTTTACTCCCCTTCAAATTCAATCACCTTGAGGAGTTTTTCTTTAATTATCGGCTCAGGATACAAATTGAGTCTAACAAATCCTATGCTATCTTGAGTTCTTTTTTCGGAGAAGACATAGAGTACAAGCTCATCATCGATCTCCCCTATCATCTCTATGCGGCTGAGGGGTATTTTCAAGTACCCATACTCCGCTTCTTCACCATGTTTCCAAAACCCAAAAAGAATCAAACTATTCTCACTGCAGAAAATATCGAATGTCGTAGTCGAAACGGGAGATATGAGGGAAAACTCCCCATCTTCTGTGACGGCAGTAATGCTTCCTCTCACATTGCCAATATAAAAGCCACTTGAAAGCATATCCAAGTAAAGGCTTAAAATATCATTGCTCTTCTCCATACAATCACGTCCCTTAAATATACTACTCTCCTAATCCTTTTAGGTAATGAGAAATTAACGGGGTGAAAACATGAGAATAGTTTCAGCCGACACTGGAGGAGCTGTGCTTGATGAAGCCTATGAACCAATAGGACTGATACCAACCGTCGCTGTGCTCGTTGAAAAACCCTACAAAACAGCAACAATGAGCATAGTGAAATACGCTGATCCATTCAACTACGATCTAAGTGGAAGAGAGGCAATTAAAGATGAAGTGTTCTTATCCATAAAGCTCGCTAAGAAAGTTAAACCAGATGTTATTCATTCAGATTCAAGCTAGGGCGGAATAGAACTCAGAAAACTTGATGATCTAACAATAGATGCATTAAGCATCTCGGATAGAGGCAAAGCAAGAACGCAAGAGATGAGGACAGATCCACAGGCTTT
>JALURI010000048.1 GCA_027016965.1 Geoglobus sp. | reverse complement strand
AATAAGTCTCTGGTCGGAATCACAAAACGTCTCAAGTTATTATACTTTCTCAAGCAGTGCCACCCCGGAAACAATACCGGGACTTTCATCAAAGCTTCTGTATTTTGAAGTTGGTATTTCATCAACTGCTCCCTCCGGTTCTGTTGATGTTTCACTTAAGCTTTATGGATATGATTCTATTTCTGGAGAGCCCGTAAAAACCAGCAACGAATTTTACATGTGGACCGTACTGGCGCCTCCAGAATTTGAATACATGCCATCTACCCTGACTCCGTCAACCATTCAGCAAGGCGAACAGGTGGCATTTTCCATCAAAATCACAAACATGGGAGACATTGGCGTCCATCTGTCAACCACCTCGGTTTTGATTATCTCAGATGGAACTGAAAATTATGTGGCAGGGATTTCATCTACTGAGCAGAATGATCTCTTCATCGCAGCAAGGCGCACTGAAACCGTCTATTTTGCCAGATCACCAATCCCCTACTCCTTCCAGACAGGAAGCTACCACCCGCAGGTAACATTTACCGGTAACGATGAAAAGGGAACGAACTTTTTGCAACACATCACTATATCTGACACGATTTCCGTGGTACCCGATACCACCCCTCCCGAAACTCGTATATCTTCACATCCTGACAATCCAACGACTTCAACTACCGCTGTATTTGAATTTTATTCAAATGAACCTGCACCGTCATTTGAATGCAACTTTGATTCTGGAGGATGGTACACCTGTTCCTCACCAGAAGAAATTCAAAACATCTCCTCGGGAGAACACACCTTCCAGGTGAGGAGCATAGACGTGGCAGGAAATTCTGACCCAACTCCAGCGTCTTACACATGGACTGTCATGTACCCTGGTGGTCCTGCCAGATTAGAAATTCTCAAAATCTACCCCGAGAAATTAACGGTGTCACAGGGAGAATACGACGTGAAGGTGACTCTCACAGTCAAAAATACCGGAGGCAATCCCGCATCCTTAACTCGGGCAGGTCTGTCATTTTTTCTCAATGGCTCAGATGTAACAGGACAGTACTCTCAAAATGTTATAACGTCTTTTCCCGTATATATTTCTGGGGGCAATGTGAAAATTCTGGAATTTTCGGTTGATGTCTCTGACAATGCATCAACAGGACAGATTGTCCTGGATGCATCTGTCTCTGGGACTGATACGGTATTGAACACCTCCGTAAGTGACACGGGTGCTGACGTTACGGGAGAGTGGACAATTGAAGTGCCATGCACGATGGAAATCAGCTTTTACGCCCGCCCAGCCACGGTAGAAGTGAACAACGAGTTTGTCCTTTTCTTTGATGTAACAAACACAGGCCAGGCTGACTGCCTCCATGTGACTCCGGATTCACCTGTTAAATCAGGAACTGGTGATGCCATAATTTCAGATGGTCCTCATCCACAATTTTCTGATATTCCTTCAGGGTACACAGAAACTTTTACATGGGTTTGTAAAGCCACATTAAGCGGAAAGATAAACTATACAACTCGTGCTACTGCAGTGGAAGGCAACTCTCTCCAGATAGTGACTACTGCATATTCAGTATCCAATGATGTGTACATTATTCCAACGACAGGTTCTGCATATCTGGCTACAAGAGCAGAAGCAACCCCGTCTTTTACATTTTCAGGGGAAAATATTTATCTGACCCTGTACATACAGAACGAAGGGGCGGTTCCTGTAACTTCCATTACTCCTTTGCCTGTTACATTTGCCGGCACAGGAGAGGCAATTCTGATAGATGGCCCGTTCCCGGCCTCAGTGACAGCACTTTATCCTGGTGAAAGCACCTCTTTCTACTGG
>JALURI010000047.1 GCA_027016965.1 Geoglobus sp. | reverse complement strand
ATTTTATGGAGCAGATAAGGAGGAACCACAATGATCCTTAACAGGCTTGTTGAAACAATTAAATATTTGGTCCCCCTGCTGATAATTTTCTGTGTTCACAGGGCTTTTGCGCCGCCACCTCCACCATCCACCGTAACCCTGTATCCCACCAACGTTGCACCCGCTTACGTTGATGAAAATGTGAGTGTGCCCTTTATCAGGTTTTATTTTTTAAACGACCAGGCGACAACTGTTTATGTGACAGGTATTACTGTGACCAAATCCGGAACAATACCAGATGCAGACCTCCAGGTATCCCTCTACAGGTCAACTGACACGATCTGGGATGCAGGCGATACGCTTATCGGTGGACCTCAGACGTTTAACGCAGGTGTAACCACTTTTACAGGGCTGTCAGAACCTGTTACAGACACCATAAATTACTATTATTTCCTTATAATCACACCGGGCACAGGAACCACCGGTGAAACTGCAGGAGTCAACTTTGTTGACCCATGTTTCACACTGGACACAGGAACACCAATCTGCACAACTACAAATTATCCACCCATTGCTGTGGGGTCTGGCCCACCAGATACGATGGTTGTGGAGCCGTATGATATCGCTCCTTTCTATGCAGTACCAGGCCAGACAGATGTGCCGGTGGTTGCTTTTGACCTTTACGCACTGACGAATGATGTGGAGTGGACAGCAATTACCGTATATCTCAGTGGAACTGGGGCTGTGGATACAGATATAAGTGCTGTAAAAATTTACCGGGAGGACGGAACCACTTCAGGATTTCAGCCAGCAGAAGATGTATTGATTTCAACGGGAACAGATACTTTTTCTTCCGGAAGCACCACCATTACCCTCAACGCACCGGAACTGATTGGAGCCACTCCCTTGAGATATTATATAGTATACGACATTTCCGTTGCTGCTGACACACTTCACAATGTGGGGGCTACGCTGCAGAGCACTTCTTTCACTCTGTCTCCTCCGGATACTGTCTCTTCCCTTAACCTTCCATTTTCGTCAAAAGAGATAGATATAATTACCGCAGACTCAACAATAGGCACTTTAAATTACGTCATTTCCTCGTGTAACACAGTGGTTCTTTCATGGAATTTCACAGGGGATGAAGACACCGATAGCTATACCAGATTTGAATACAGCGCCAACAGCACCTGGGGTGATGCAGATGATGTAATAGCGTGTGCAGAAGTAAGAGGTGCACCGGTGAGAAACTGTACGGTTGTGGGAGTAGATCTCGCTACAACTCCCCTTTATTTCAGAGCCGTACATTATGATCCCGATGGGACATCCGGAGGCACAGCAATAGATGCTCAGACAGCTTACGTTACAGCGGGACCGGTTGATTGTGCAACAACAACCGGCTATCCGCCTGTTGTGAACATAATATTTCCAACCGATGGGGATGTGGTCTCAGGGAACACTACCTATCCTGTGCTCATACAGGTTTCTGTGTGGGATGCGGAGACAGCGCCCAATCAGCTCACCCTTGAGATTTCAGTTGATGGTGGTGTATGGGATAGCACAGGCTGGACCTACAATTCCAACTGGGAAAACGTGGACACCAACCTTTACGTTTATGAATATTCCTGGGCTCCAGCTTCGCCTGGCATTCATACAATTTCGGTCAGGGCCATTGATGCCGATGGAAATGCCGGGTATGCGTATTATAACCTTAGGGTGTATGTGAATTCAGTAACCACAGAAACTGTTGGATCAACGGAAATATTTCCTGGTTCAGGGCTTCTTCTGGTAAGGGGAGCAGGGAGTTCCATGTGCATGTCATGCCACAACGTGTCCTCTCATGGCGGTTACGTATGGGGG
>JALURI010000046.1 GCA_027016965.1 Geoglobus sp. | reverse complement strand
GTTCTGGGATCAATATCTGATGCAAGATCAATCAAAAAAAGAAGAGCCCTGGTACGTTCAATATGCTTTAAAAATTTTATTCCAAGACCTCGCCCTTCAGACGCTCCTTCAACAAGTCCTGGTATATCTGCAATAATATACTGATTCTCGCCCCTGTAAACCATTACACCGAGATTTGGATTAATTGTGGTAAATGGATAATCACCAATCCTTGGATTTGAGTTTGTCAGGACCGAAAGGAGAGTTGACTTTCCTGCATTCGGAAAACCAACTATTCCGATATCAGCTATCAGCTTCAGCCTGAGGAGTAATTCCATTTTCCTGCCCGGTTCACCTTTCTTCGCAATCCTGGGTGCTCTATTTACGGGGTTGGCAAACCTTGTATTACCATATCCACCTCTTCCTCCTTTCACCACAATAACTTCATCCCTTGTTCCGTTAAGATCACATATAAGCTCCATATTCCCGGCATTGAGAACCTCTGTTCCTGGAGGAACATGGATAATACAATCCTTCCCTTTTGCTCCAGTCCTGTTTTTACCCGATCCTGGAAGACCATTTCCAGCTCTGTAAATTCTCTTCTTCTTTAGATGATACAGAGATCTGAGTCTTTCATCAACTTTTATTACAATATTTCCTCCATCTCCTCCATCTCCTCCATCAGGTCCCCCTCTGGGCACATACTTTTCTCGCCTGAAAGAGACCACTCCATCCCCACCTTTTCCCGACTCCACAATAATTTTCAGTTCATCTAAAAATCTTGACATATTCTCACAATTGTTCAGATGTATTTCTTTATGATATTCTTCATGTATGATCAGTATCAACTCGTCTAAAAATAGAGCAGTGTTCAGGCTCACTCAATGAGGCTTTCTCCAATGTTATAATGTAAAAGCCAAACAAGCCATTTGAAAATAAATAATTCTATTCCACACGTAAAAAATCGATATCCGGATTCCCACAGGAATCCGGTAAATTTTTGGTGAAGAATAAAAGTCAGAAGAGATCCCTCAAGGAACCCCTAACAGAAGTGAAAAGTTAAAACTTCTTTTTTTCTTATCGGTGAAGTTACCGCTTTCAGGAAGGGTTAAACTTTTATATCCGTGGGTTCATGCTGCAGGATATACTGAAACCTTCTTTTTATTCCCTTTCATGGATTCAAAAGTCACTACTCCATCTATCCTGGCAAAGAGTGTATCGTCTCTACCAATCCCAACATTTCTGCCAGGATGAATTCTTGTACCTCTCTGTCTTACAATTATAGTACCGCCTTTTACAAACTGCCCGGCAAATCGCTTGACACCAAGTCTCTTTGAATGACTATCCTTGCTGTTTTTTGTACTTCCTCCACCCTTTTTGTGTGCCATTTTTACTCACCTCCTTCTACTTGCTCAATCTGGATTACCGAGTAAATGGGTCTTGCGCCAATCGTTTTTCTGTAATCTTTTCTCCGCTTGTACTTGAATACCCTTATCTTTTTACCCTTTTCCTCACCCAGTATCTTCCCTTTTAATCTCAGGCCCTTAACGTATGGGGTACCGACTTTTATCTCATCATCCGTTCTATACAGAAGAACCCTGTCTATGAGTATTTCTGTGTCTGGCTCAGCGTTCAGGTAATCAACCCTTACAGGCTTCCCAATTTCAATCATATATTGCTTATTGTTAATCTCAACAACAGAATACATCCTGCCCTCCAGATATTTTTATTAAGATATATTAACCCGGATATTTCGTCAACATAATAGGTTCATCCTGAAGAGTTCGGAATGAATTGAAGAGACTAATCTCTAGACCTGAGAAGTGAAAACAGAACACAGAACTTTAAAAACAACAGATAAA
>JALURI010000045.1 GCA_027016965.1 Geoglobus sp. | reverse complement strand
TTGAGGGAAGTGCTAAAGCATGATCCTGATGAGATTGTAATGGTTGAGCTTGACAGGGATGTTATAGATGTTTGCAGAAAACACCTGAGAATGGATGGGGGAGCTTTTGATGATCCCCGTATTTCAATTTTGGTGGAGGACGGTATGGACTATGTTATTTCAGCAGAAGAAAAATTCGATGTGATCATTGTTGATGGCACGGATCCAAACCCGTTCAGCATGCACATATCAAACACTGAATTCTACCATGCCTGCAAAAGAATATCTGACGTTTTCGCAACTCAGAGCCAGTCACCCTTTGCCCAGCCTGACTACTTTAAAACAATTCTTGAGAACATGGCTGAGGTAATGGATTTCAGGGTTTACATAAACTACGTTCCGGCTTACCCTCTTGGACTGTGGAGCTATGTCATTCATGCTGAAAGCTATCCGGGATTTGATGAAATCAAAAAGAGATCGAGTGAAAGAAAAATAGAGACAGTTCATTACAATCCGAAAATTCACCATGCAAGCTTTTCACTTCCTGAATGGATAAAGAGAATGGTTGAAGAAGCTCGAAGAAATGTGCAGTAATCAGTATATCTTTCTGCCCATTGTTATATACCCCGTGTGAAAGATACCAACCCGTGGTCTTGTTCCAATCCTCTTGAATTCCAGATCAACCTTCACGAGCTCAAATGATTCAACATCTCTGAATCCCGTTTTTACCATCTCCTCATAAACCGCCTTGGTCTGCTCCATGTAGGGATTATAGATGGCAAGAAATCCTGAGTTCTTCAGCATTTGAAAGGCTTTTGGTACCATGGCAACATCATCTTTCATGTCTAAGAAAACAAGGTCAAATTCTTTTTTGAATGAGTCTCCTATTTCAACTGCATCTCCGATAATCTGGTCTATGTTCCTCAATCCTGCCATTCTGAAATTTTCCATGGCAATCCTGGCAAATTCAGGTCTTTTCTCTACTGTAACAACCTCTCCGTATTTGTTGAAGTAGGCAAAATACGCAGCAGTAACTCCGCTTCCCGTGCCAGCATCAAAAATGAGAGAGTCAGGCTGAAGTCCTGAATATGCAATAACAGCTCCAATATCCTTTGGCATAACAGGTGTTGGTGCTTTCCTGAAAAGTCTGAAGAAGTCAGCAGCATTGAAAGGAAGGATTCTGAACTCAACACCCAGATGTGTTTTTACCGAATCTCCAAAAGTTTTGGTTTTTAACTCCCCAAGTTGTACTATTCCCTTATGAGTGTGAAGCTCACCGCTGAATTCATTAACAAGATACAAGTTTTTTCCAGATTTCAGAACCACTGGCGGCTTCATTCTTCTGTCAGCTTCAAAAGAGCCTCAGCAATATCTCCCTTTGCATCTTCAAGAGCCTTTCTTGCTTCATCTTCGCTGACACCAGCCTGCTCCATCACAAGTCTCACATCATCCTCGCTGATAACAAGTCTCTCTTTGATCTCATACCCACCAGATATCTGGAAGGTTTCAACACCCTTTGCGGTTACCCTGACAACAGATGGATTTTTAAAGACCCATTCCTCTCCCTTTGTAATTATAATTACCTCCTCAGCTTCAATTTCATCCATTTCGATTCCCATCTGCTTCATCATTTTTTTCATCTGCTTTGGGTTCATCGGCATCATTGACATCAGTACACATGGCTGTGATATAAAAATTACCCGCAATCCAAGTTACAGTTTCAGGAAATTTTAAATACCTGAATTTATAATTCAAAACTTAACCCCATAGCTTAGTCAGACAGTTTATTATGGGTGAGGTGAAAACATGAAAAAGGTGGAATTTCTGTTAGTGCTGGTTGCACTGCTTTTTACAGCAACTATCCCAGCGGTTGCAGCTGTACTTCCAAACGATGGACAGGCAAACGAAATTCAGGTATATGCAATGTCTAACGAAGAAACAGCTATAGTATCTGTCGCCAAGGGAGAGTACGACATCTTTCTCTTTTCAAGACCTTCAGGAGCCTACAAGGATTTGGATCCATCAATACTTGACAACCTTGAACTCATCAGATCTGCATCTGTATATGCAGAGCTTACGTTGAACCCGGTACATGATGAGGGGGACCTTCCTGTTATAACCGTTGGTGATAAGGTATATCTCAATCCCTTTGCAATAAGAGAGGTAAGATACGCCGTCAACTGGCTTGTTAACAGAGAGTACATAGTACAGAACATCTATCAGGGTTCTGGAGCTGTACAGTACGGTGCGTTCAACACATTCTATCCATTCAACAAGAAAATGAAAGACCTTTACAATGCCCTGGGGCTGAGTCCTGAGGGTAATGAAGAGCTGGCAATTCAGATGATTGATGATGCAATGAACAAAATGGCTCAGAAACTCGCTGATGCGGGATATACACTTGAAAAGAAGGACGGCAAGTGGTACTTTAATGGAGAACCTGTTGTTATAAAGGGAATCTCCAGAGTGGAGGATGAGAGGAAGGATGTTGGAACGTACTTTGCATCTGTTCTTGAAAAGGCAGGATTCACTGTGGAGAACAACATCTGGGACAGAAAGAAGGCAATCAAAGCTGTTTATCTTACCGATCCCAAGAACTACGAATGGAACTACTACACAGGTGGATGGGTGGCTGAAGCTGCACAGGCCTGGCCTGAGACAGAGTTGCCACAGTTTTACTCCTCATGGTACTGGGGTCTCCCTGCAATAGTTGGATGGCAGTATAAACCTGATGTTACAGTCAAAGACTTGCTTGACACAATTGGAGGTGCAGACAAAATCGAACTTAAATACTACACCGGAGACAAACTCAATGAGATACTTGACTTCACAATTGACGATGTGACGATGCTGCTTGTCAACGGAAATCATGAGAAAGACGGGAAGAAGTATACTCTTGAAAATGTGGATCAGTACTGGGACCTCCAGAAGCTTGGACTTGGTCTCGGTATGATGGACTCTGTCAGAGTCTTTACAATCTCCCAGACAGAATTCTTCCCTGTGAACAAAAACAGAGTGAATGTGGATGCGATGATGGTCGATCCTGTCAGCGGTCTTTACACAAGAAATGCTCTGCTTACTGCACAGACACCTGACAGAATTCTCAAGGTTATAGAGTTTTCATCAACCGGTGCACTCTTCATGAGCGCATTTAACCCAATTGGAAGCGATGACATCTACGCAATGCTCATCTGGAGGCTCATAACATCCCCATCACTCTGGCTTGATCAGAATGGCGAATATCAGCCTGTTGTATTAGAGTATAAGGTTGAGAAGGGTGAGTTTGAGGTACCAGCAGATGCCATAGTTTACAATTCATCTACTGACCAGTGGGAGCCTGCTGGAACTGGAACAGCAAAAACCAAGGTCACATACAAAGTCCTTAACTGGGGCAAGTGGCACAACGGTCTGCCAGTAACACCTGCTGATCTGAAATACTACATAGCATTTGAGAAAGAGTGGAGCACACAGGATGGAGAGGATGATACATACTACGATGAAAGCCTTGAGGCGAATGCTGAGATCTTCAATAACATAAAGGGTATGGTCTTTACCAATGATGGCTATATCGTCTACGGAGATTACGCCCATGTGGTGGCAGATGATATAACCGCAAGCTACTATGCCTTCTGGCCTGATCTCCCATGGGAGCTCTGGTATGTGATGGGCGAAATGGTTGCGAATGGATATGCTGATCAGAAGTGGTCTTTCAGTGAGGCAACAGAAGGAATTAACCAGATTGACATGCTCCTCAAAGACCATGTAACTCAGATAAAAAGCGCTCTTGAAGAAATGAAGGGCACCATACCTTCAGCAATCAAGGATGATGTCTCCCCAGATGAAGCAACCAAGAGATACGAAGCAGATGTCAACTTCATAGAAACATACAAACATGCAGTTGTAAGCAACGGACCATACTACATAGTCAAATACGATCCGGAGTCTCTGTACATAGAACTCAAAAGCATGAATCCTAAGCCAGTTGCGACACCAACACCTGAAAAGACGCCTACCCCTGCAAAAACAGCCACTCCAACTCCAGAACCTGAGAAGACACCAACACCGGAGAAGACCCCAACAAAGGCAGAAGAGAAGCAAACACCAGGATTTGAAGCAGTAATTGCCTTGATCGGTCTGCTTGCTGTTGCATACGTGCTCAGAAGAAAATAACAAAATTTTTTAATTTTTTGATTTTATTAAAAAACTGCCCTGCCCCTTCCAATTCGTCAAAAACTTTAAAAACAATCTAAAAAAAAGGGATGGGCAATGAGTTTTGCCAGATATCTTGGAATCAGGATTTTCAACGCTTTATTAGTGTTAGCATTTGTCACATTTGTTGTATCAATTCTGTTTGTCAAAGTTGCAGAAGATGATGCAAGAGCAAGAATTGCTGAAATAATCAATGGTGAAGCAAGAAATCCGGCAATTCTGAGGTTAAAGGCAAGTGATCCAGAGGCTTTTGAAAAGTGGAAGAGGAACAGAGAGGAACAGCTCAGAAGAGAATTTGAGCTGAACAAACCGTTCTGGGAAAGAGTTATTTCAAAAACGAAGAACACACTCCTCTTAGACTTTGGAAACGCAAGAAGTCCGGTATTTGGAGAGATAAAGGTCTCAAAAATAATTGAGAAGGCAATTCCAAGAACTGTATTACTTTTCACTACAGCCCAGATAATTATCACATTCATAGGATTGCTTCTGGGAATCAAGGCTGCACAGAAAGCTGGAAAGGCTGTTGATAAAGTTCTCTCGGTTCTTGCAATGCTCACAGCCAGTCTTCCAATGTGGTGGGTTGGAATGGTTTTCATCCTCATATTTGCATTTCAGCTTGGAATTTTTCCAGCTTCAAGCTTACCCAACCCAAATCTTGAAGGACTTGGATATTACAGAGATTTGCTCTGGAGAATGATGCTTCCCCTCATAACTGTTGTATTTGTCAGCTTTGGTGGATGGGCATACACAACCAGAAATATCATGATAACAACGATGCATGAGGATTTTATAACAGTTGCAAGAGCAAAGGGAGTTCCTGAACGAAAGGTTATTTACGGACATGCCCTGAGAGCAGCATCACCACCCATTGTAACCAACGTAATAATTGGATTGCTTGGCTCACTGGGAGGAGCGATAATCACTGAAGCTGTGTTTAACTGGCCCGGTATGGGTAGACTTTACTGGGTTGCATTGCAGCAGAGTGAGGTAAACCTCCTTATGGGGGTGACTTATGTAACTGTCGCACTGTTTCTGGCTTCCATGATAGTTGCAGATCTGATTTACGGATATCTGGATCCAAGGGTGAGAGTAGGAAGGTGATCTTCCATGAGACTTGAGGACGTCAAAGAGAGTGTGAAGGACTTTATTCATGAATTCAGATACCAGAAAGGGGGAATTATTGGGTTTATTCTCCTTATAATTCTTATTGCAGCGGCACTCCTTGCTCCCAGAATAACATCTCCTGATGTGGCAGAAAGGTGGTCGAAAGAGTTCTGGGTTGAAAATCCACCAAATGTTCCACCAACCTGGATAAATTACTTTTCTTCTGAAAAACTGGCACCTCATCAGGTTTATTCAATCAGAGATATGGAGGTGATAGAAGGAGGTGATGGGGAGAAAATCCTCAGGATAGTTTATACAAGTGATTATGACGTGCCTCCAAAGGATATAGTTCTTCAGGGTTTTAAGGTCACATCTCATGATGTGAAGAACAAGCCAAAAATGACCGTTGTATTGAAAAGACCGGATGGGCTTGAAGTCAAACTTATTGAGGACAGAATGATCTCATCCAACACCGTTATTCAGATTGCAACAAATACGGAGGTAAAAAATAATGTTTTTAAATGGGCCAAGGATACATCAGGGGTAGAACTGAAACCTGTTGAGGAAATTAAGCTTCAAGCCCTCATGGATACCATAAAGATCCTTTTTGGAAAGATAGATGAGAACATATTCAAACAGCCAACTCCGCTTCATGGCGAATATGTGCTGGAAATAAGAATAAAAACGGTGGATGAGGGAGATGTTCTGGATTTATCAGAGTTCAATGTAATTTTCTCAGGAAGAACATTTGGACTCATGGGTACAGATAGCAAAGGAAGAGATATCTGGGCAGGACTTGTATGGGGAACAAGGGTCTCTCTGGCAGTTGGAATTGCTGTTGCTGTGTTGAGCGTTCTCATAGGAATTGTGTATGGTGTCGCAAGTGCCTATTTTGGAGGGTTGAAGGATGAAACTATGCAGAGATTTAACGAGTTCATGTTCTCATTACCTGTTCTTCCGATACTTATTCTCCTCGGAGCCTACTTCAAGGGACATGTTGACCTGTTTCAGATTGTTCTGCTTCTCGTTATATTTGGATGGGTTGGTGTTGCAAAGGTAGCAAGGAGTATGGCTCTACAGATTAAAGAACAGACATTTGTCGAGGCGGCAAGAGCTCTTGGAGCAGGTTCAGGGAGAATTGTTTTCAAGCACATAATGCCACAGATAATGCCCTACGCATTTTCCCAGATGGCTCTTTCTGTACCGTACGCAGTTATGACAGAGGCTGCACTGAGTTTTCTTGGTCTTGGTGATCCCACAGCTGTTACCTGGGGTCAGATGCTTTACGATGCTCAAAATGCTGGAGCCACCATAAACGGGTACTGGTGGTGGGTTGTACCACCCGGACTGGCAATTGCTTTGGTGGGACTGGCTTTTGTTTTGCTTGGCGTTGCACTTGACAGGATTCTGAATCCAAGAATGAGAACGCTCTGAGGTGCCGAAAATGCTGATGAAAGTTACAGATCTAAAAACACACTTCTTCACCACAAGAGGGGTTGTTAAGGGAGTGGATGGTGTCAGCTTTACACTTGATAAGGGCGAGGTTCTGGGACTTGCCGGAGAAAGTGGCTGTGGAAAGTCAACACTTGGGTATTCCCTAATAAGACTTGTTCCACCACCTGGGAAAATTGTTGGAGGAACAATCGATCTCAATGGAATGGATCTCACTTCTATGAACGAAAATACCTTCAGAAGAGAGATAAGATGGAAAAGAATCTCCATGATATTTCAGGGAGCCATGAACGCTCTGAATCCAGTTTACACCATCGGGTACCAGATGATGGAACCCTTCAGATATCATACCGATATCCCTGAAGAAGAGGCACGTGAGAGAGTTGCCAAACAGCTTGAACTGGTTGGTCTGGATCCAAAGATAATCTCCAGATATCCTCATGAACTCAGTGGAGGAATGAAACAGAGAGTGATGATTGCCATGTCCCTTCTGCTTCATCCAGATCTTGTCATAGCAGATGAACCAACAACAGCTCTTGATGTTATAGTTCAGGCTCAGATAATCAATCTCCTGAAAAGTCTCAAAAAAAGGCTGGGACTGTCTCTGATCTTTATCACCCATGATCTGAGTATTCTCGCAGAAATCTCTGACAGAATTGCAATAATGTATGCGGGCAAGATAGTGGAGATAGGTGACAGTAAAAAAGTATATGGAGATCCAAGACACCCGTACACCCAAAAACTTCTGGCTGCAATTCCAAAAGTCCATGAAAAAGTGGATAGACTTGAATTTATTCCGGGTGCACCACCAAATCTGGCAAATCCTCCTCCAGGTTGCAGATTTCATCCAAGATGTCCCTACGCCACAAAAATCTGCATGGAAAGGGAGCCTGACAAAACAGTATTGGAGGATTCAAGGGAAGTTTACTGCCATAACATTTCAGGGTGATTGTCATGACCGCAGATGTTGAGCTCAGGGTTGAGGGTTTGAAAAAATACTTCTCCATAAAAAGGGGAATCAGGAGCATAATCAAAAGAGAGGCTCAAAGATTTGTCAGAGCAGTTGATGGGATCTCTTTTGAAGTCAGGAAAAAACAGATTTTTGCACTTGTAGGGGAATCAGGCTGCGGAAAAACAACAACCGGAAAGCTGATAATGAAACTTATGGAACCGACAGAAGGAAGAATATTTTTAAGAGGTCAGGATGTTTCTCATTTAAAATCTAAGGAAGAGAGCCTGAGATACCGAAAATTAGTTCAGATGATATACCAGGACCCATTCTCATCAATCAACCCAAGATTCAGAGTGTATGATGTTCTGGAAGAGCCTTTGATAATACACAAAATTGGAGAGAGCAGATCAGAGAGAGAGGAAATGATACATCACGCTCTGGAACTGGTTAGGCTGACACCGCCAGAGGAGTTTGTTGGCAGATTTCCACATATGCTTAGCGGAGGGCAGAGACAGAGGGTTGCAATAGCAAGAACAATGATACTGAATCCTGAATTTGTTGTCGCAGATGAACCGGTGTCAATGCTTGATGTGTCGATAAGAGCGGAGATTCTGGAACTGCTCAGGAAACTCAGGGATGAGCTGGGGTTAACATACCTCTATATAACACACGACCTCTCAACTGCAAGGTACTTCTCTGACTGGATAGGTGTGATGTATCTTGGGAGGGTAGTGGAAATGGGTGAAGTTGAGAGAGTTATCGACAACCCTCTTCATCCCTACACGAGAGCACTGCTTGAAGCAGTCCCTGAACCTGAGCCTGATCGGAAGGATATCATAAAATCCCTCCCGATAAAAGGAGAGGTTCCGAGTGCTGTGAACATACCGAATGGGTGCAGATTTCACCCGAGATGTGTGTATGCCAAAGAAGGATTATGTGATATTTCCCATCCCGAAATGACTGCCTTAGAAAAAGATCATTATGTGGAATGTCACTTTGCAGGTAAAATATGACATCTTCCGGAAAAAGACTTAATGTGTTTAAATTCAGGGAAATAAAATTCGGTATTATCATGCTAATTTTTGCTGTCACGCTCTCCCTTGTTTCCATGTATCCCCTCCAGAAGGAGTTTACCCTTTCAGGAGTTTTGAATGAGGGTGATGAGATCAGTATGGATGAGGTGCTTCCATCAGGAGAGCTGGTAAATGGTAGCCTTACTTTAAAGTCCAGCCACTCAGAGGTACTCATCACAACCAACGAGAACACATCAATGGAAACACTGACTGGAGAGAAAGATCTGAAGCTGAGGAAATTCGGGATGTATCTGAAAGTTCTCAGAGGAGACCTGAACTACGAAATACACGCCTGGCTTATAACATACCCGTTTTCATATCTTGGTTATTTGGCTATGCTTTTCATGATCTCGGGAGCCATAATTGTAAACATAGGATTGCTGAAAATATTTTCAGAAAAAATATGATTTATCAGTGTATCATTAAATGGTTGAGGGTGTGTTTCCTGCTTTTTCGCTCTGTTTGACAACAGGTCTGTTCCATTTACCGAACATTATCCACAGCAGTGCAAGAGAACCGGTTATGTAATTGCTGATTGCCATTCCAATCCACAATCCTTTAACTCCGAATCCCATGGGAATCGCAAACCAGTAAGCCAGAGCATTTCTCAGAACCCAGAGTCTCAGAAGTCCAAAAACCATTACAGGCTTTGTGTGTCCTGACCCCCTTGCCACGGCTCTTGATGCCAGATACACTGTAAAGAATACAACAGAGGGTCCCATGATCAGTATGAAATCAGCCACCTCTCTGATCAGCTCTTCATCTCCAGGTGCAAAAACAGCAGCAATCTGATAGCGTAAAGGTATCAGGGCTAAAAGACCGCCTGTCATTATCACGGATCCGTAGAGAGTCATTTTTCTTGCAATACTTCTTGCTCTCCCATAAACTCCCGCTCCCAAGCTCTGACCTATCATTGTGGAGGTTGCACCCAGCATTCCAGCTATAAATACATGGAACACTCCAAGCACTCTGTCTGCAATTCCCCACGCTGCAAGCGGTGTTGAACCGAGAAGGCTTATAACGTGAACAAGTATCAGAAATCCACTTGCCTCACCGACCATGAGAGCAGAGATGGGATACCCGATCCTTATTATCTCCCTGATAAAATTGATGTCAGGTAGAATTGAATCAAATGTTATGCTATACCCATCAACACCGCGAAATGCAATGTATGCCAGTGACACAACAGCAACAATAAACTGACTCGCCACGGTTGCAATGGCTGCACCCTTGACCCCAAGAACGGGGAAGCCAAAATATCCAAAAATCAGTATGGGATCAAGAATGACATTGATTATCACTCCAGCAGTTCGCATCTTTAGTGGAGTGAGCGAGTCACCTGATGCAACGTAAATTGCAGAAAAGCTCTCATAAATTGCTATGAAGGGAATTCCAAGAGCAAGTATCCTGGCATAATCGGTGGCGTAGGAGAGAACAGATTTCGGAACTCCTACAAACGAAATAAAATATCCTGAAATACCATAACCGATTACTGCGAGAGGAATACCAAAAAGGACAGACAGCATGATCAGCTGACCGCCAGCTTTTGTAGCCCTTTCGAAATCTTTCATCCCCCAGTACTGGGATATCATCGCTATTCCTGCAGCAAACACACCAACTCCAGCAGAGACTATCAGCCATATAACTGGCCATGATGCGCTGACCGATGCAAGGGCATCCCTGCCTACTCTGCCAAGCCAGTACATGTCTGCCATTGTGTAAACAATGTTAAGGGCTTCACCCACTGCAATTGGAGTTCCAAGCTTTACCATGACTTTGAAAATGCCCTCCTCTACAATCCAGTTGTTTCTTTCCTTGCTTTTTTCATATGCCTCTCTGTCCACAGAGCAGAAGAATGCTTTGAGATTAAATTTATTTTGAAAAATTGTTTTTGAAAGCGCAGCAGTTTTCCTGAGTATTTTCCCAGATATCCTTAGACCAAAACAATAGATGATATCAGAAAAATCATAAAATAGTAAATTACTTGGCTTTAACAGCCGTTGATTTTATTGCATTGACAGGGCAAACCTGAACGCAAACACCACATCCAGCGCACATTGCCTCATCTATCCATATGTTCTCTCCATCATACATTATTGCTGGACATGCGAAGGATGTGACACATTTAAGACACTGCACGCAATCCTCTGTTATTCTGAAGGGTATTATTCTCACACCCTTTCTCTTTCTCTCTCTGTTCCAGAGAATTGCACAAAGCTGTCTTGCCACAATAACTGAAACCCCCTCATGGTTCAGAGCATCCTGTATGGCTTTCTCCATTCTCTTCAGGTTGTATGGATTCACCACTTCAACAAACTCAACTCCAAGCCCCTTCACAACATCCTCAATTCTCACAGAATTTGTCATCTCACCACATCCCCTCTTGTCCATTCCCGGATGTGGTTGATGTCCTGTCATGGCTGTTGAGGAGTTGTCGAGAACTATGAACAGAACATTTGCTCTGTTATAAACGGCGTTGATCAAAGGAGGGATGCATGCATGGAAGAATGTTGAATCACCAGCTGTGGCTATCACCTTGTTTTTCACAACTCTTGCCAGTCCATTTGCAGTTCCAAACCCGCCGCCCATGCAGAGTGTGATGTCAACCATCTCAAATGGTTTGTTTACTCCAAGAGTGTAACAGCCTATGTCACTTGGCAGAGCTTCATCTCCGGCAATATTTTTCAGAGCATAGAAGCTTGCTGCATGGGGACATCCTGGACAGAAAACAGGTGGTCTTGGTGGAGCCATTGCTGAGGTTTCAGCAACTCTCTCCAAAGCTGAATCGTAATCAAATGCTGTGCTCTTTCCAAGCATTCCAGCAATTCCCTTCTCCGCAACAACCACATTGTATTCGTAGTTCATGGGGAAGTATCCATTCTCCTTTCCAAATATCTCAACATCATACTCCCTTGCAAGAGCCTTAACATGAAGCTCCACAAACGGATCAAGCTCCTCAACAATCGTAACTCTGTCAAGATGGCTTATGAAATTCTCAAGAAGTTTCTCAGGCAGAGGGAATGTGGTTGAGAGCTTTAACAATGGCAGATCTGATTTTAACCTTCTCAGTGCCTCTCTTGCATATCTGTAACTCACACCACTCGCTATAACTCCACTTTTTCCATCTCCTCCTTCAACCCAGTTGAGATCAGATTTGGTGAAGAATTCCTCGACCTTTTCGAGTTTTTCAAGAAGCACGGGCTTCCTTCTTCTGGCATTGGCAGGAACCATAACAAGCCTATGTGCCTCCTTTTCCCAGTCAATCTTTTCAAGCTTCTTTTCAGGAATTGTGCCAAGCTCCACAATTCCGCTTGCATGATTCAGCCTTGTAACAGTTCTGAAAATAACAGGAAGCTCGAATTTTTCCGAGATTTCAAATGCTTTCGATACGTATTCCTTTGCCTCCTGAGCGTTTGTTGGCTCAATAATCGGCACTTTTGCAGCCTTCCCATACCACCTGTTGTCCTGTTCATTCTGACTTGAGTGCATGCTTGGATCATCAGCCGAAAGAAGCACAAAACCACCCTTTGCCCCAATATAAGCAAAGCTGAAAAGTGCATCAGCAGCAACATTAACACCCACATGCTTCATTCCACACATTCCCCTCTTACCAGCCATTGATGCTCCAGCAGCAACTTCGAAAGCAACCTTTTCATTTATTGAGTATTCAAGATAAAATTCCATTCTGTTTTTCAGAACCCTGCATACTTCACTTAATGTATCGAGAACTTCAGATGAAGGAGTGCCAGGATAGGCTGAATAAACGTCAATTCCAGCCTCTATCGCTCCTCTTGCTATAGCATCGTTTCCGAGCAAAAATACCTTCTCTCCGGGTGAATCCCTAACAACATCCTTCAGCATGTTCTAACATTGTTCGATGAAACTATAAAAATTTTTGGATATTGTAAAGCCTGTTTAAATACTGACATCAATTTCAGTAAAATTCATATAATTTAAAGTGGAACTCTGGAAAGATGAGCGAAACTAATGTGCTGCTTGTAGGTGTTGGTGGACAGGGAATTCTTACAACTTCAGCAATACTTGCAAGATCAGCTCTGAAGGCTGGAGTTAATGTTGTCACTGCCGAAACCCACGGGATGGCTCAGAGAGGGGGGAGTGTTGAGGTTCATGTCCGATTTGGAGATGTTGAATCTCCTCTGATCCCATTTGGGGGAGCAGATATTGTTGTGAGCCTTGAACCTGTGGAGATTCTGAGATACACACAGTACTTAAATGATGGTACAAAAGTAATTCTGAACACACGGTCCATAATTCCACCAACTGTTTCAACAGGAATCGGCAAGTATCCGGAACTTGAAAAAATCATTGAAGCTGTGAAGAGGATTACTGAGGATGTAAGTGTGGTGAATGCGTCTGATATTGCAGAAAAGCATGTAGGGACCGTTCAGGCTACAAATGTGGTTGTCATAGGGATGCTCGCAAAGAAGATAGACCTTCCATTTGGCTTTGAGGTCATTCAGGAAACAATAAAGGAATTCTTCCCCGAAAGACTTGTCGAGCCAAATTTAAGAGCCCTGAAGGCAGGATATGAGTACTGGGATTGAGAGGTGGGTGTTATGGAAGTAAGGAAAATTTGTGTTCTCGGTGCTGGAGCGATGGGGCATGCAATTGCCGAGCTCGCAGCAGTCTCAGGTTTTGAGGTAACGCTGAGAGACATAAAGGAGGAGTTTGTTCAGAGGGGATATGAGAAGATAAAGGAAGGGCTTGAGAGGGATAAGAGGAAGGGCAGACTTAAAGAAGAGGTTGAAGATGTTCTAAGCAGAATAAAGCCTGTTGTTGATCTGAAAGAGGGTGTGAAAGATGCAGATCTAATCATAGAGGCGATTCCTGAAATAATGGATCTGAAAGGCAGGGTATTTCAGGAGGTTGAGAGCTACTGCAAGGAGGATGCAATAATCGCAACAAATACATCATCACTCAGCGTGACAAAACTCTCGGAGTATCTAAGCGATCCATCCCGATTTGTCGGAATGCACTTCTTCAACCCGCCAAAAGTTATGCGATTGCTTGAAATAGTCTATGGAGAGCATACAGGTGAGAGGGCAATCAGGGTTGTTGAAGAGGTTTCAAAGAGGATGAATCGAGTCATAATCCATGTCAGGAAGGATGTGCCGGGGTTTGTTGTTAACAGAATATTTGTCACAATGGCAAATGAGGCTGCGTGGGCACTCGAGAATGGGGAGGGGACGGTTGAGGAAATAGATTCTGCTGTTAAGTACAAGATGGGCCTCCCAATGGGACTCTTTGAGCTCCACGATCTGCTTGGAGGCGGGTGCATTGATGTGAGCTATCACGTGCTCGAATACTACCGCGAGACTCTTGGCGAATCATACAGGCCAGCTCCACCCTTTGAAAGGCTGTTCAGGGCTGGGCATCTTGGAAGGAAGAGTGGTAGGGGATTCTACGACTGGAGTGAAGGAAAGAGGAATGAAGTTCCGTTGAAGGCAGGGGCGGGTTTTGATACAATGAGGCTTCTCGCTCCGGCAGTCAATGAGGCGGCATGGCTTATCGAGAGAGAAGTAGCTACTGCAGAGGAGATAGATCTTGGGGTTATACATGGACTGAACTATCCGAGAGGGTTGTTAAGGATGGCAGATGATGCTGGGATAGACAGAATTGTCAAAACCCTCGAAGATCTTTACTCGAAGTATGGGGAGGAGAGATATAGACCTAATCCTGTGCTTATAGGGATGATCGAGTCAGGAAAGCTCGGAAGAAAGGCTGGTGAAGGTTTTTACAGATATGGAAGAGGACTTTATGAGTTTGTGAGAACGAGAGTTGATGAGGAGAAGAGAGCAGGCTATCTGATTTTGAGCAGACCCCAGAGAGCAAATGCCCTGAATCCAACGTTTCTGGATGAAATCTACGATGCCCTTGAAATGTTTGAGGAGGACGAGAATGTGAGGTGCATTGTCATAACAGGAGAGGGCAGGAACTTCTGCGGAGGTGCGGATATGGCAGTTTTTGCTCAGGGGAGAGCTGATGTCATGCATGAGTTCAGCGAGAAGGGTCACAAGGTCTTCACAAAGATAGAAACTCTCTCAAAGCCCGTTGTTGCGGGAATAAACGGTCCCGCTCTTGGCGGGGGTTTTGAGCTTGCACTTGCTTGCGATTTAAGAGTTATGAGCAAAAAGGCTTTTCTCGCTTTACCTGAGCTGAATCTCGGCCTTTTTCCGGGATGGGGAGGGACTCAGAGACTCGTCTCTCTTGTGGGAATGTCAAGGGCAAAGCAGGCGATCATGATGAAGGAAAACATAGACGCTGAGAGAGCCTATGAGTGGGGAATAGCCAATTACATTGCAGAGCCAAATGAGTTCCAGCAGAAGCTTGAGGAGATTGCAGGAAAGCTTGCTGAAGGGCCCCCACTGGCATACAAGCTCCTGAAGAGAACCATGTATTATGGCAATCTCCATCATCTGAGAACAGGGCTCTTCATTGAGGCTGTGTCAGGAGGTAACATTGCGACAACAGATGATATTGCTGAAGGAGTTCAGGCGTTCATGTACCGCAGAAAGCCAGAATTCAGGGGGAGATAGCATGAGGAATGTTGCCATTGCGGGAGCGGGCATAACAAAGTTTGGAGTGAGGGAGGCAAGCTGGAAGGATCTTGTTCAGGAGGCAGGAAAGGCGGTCTTTGATGATGTCCCAAATCTGGACAAGAAGGAGATTGACTCGCTGATTGTTGGAGCAGCACAGCCTGAGAGGTGGATAAATCAAACCCATGTTGCCCCTCTTGTGGCTGAACTGCTTGGAATTGAGGTGAAGAGAGTTATTTCAAGAACCGAGGTCGCATGTGCCAGCGGGCAGGCTGCAATAAGATACGCATGGCTTGCTGTTGCAATGGGGTTGAGTGACATTGCAATGGTTGTTGGTGTTGAGAAGATGAACACCAAATTCATGAGCTTCAGCCAGTCAAGCATGATAAATGTGGGCAACAGAGAGTTTGATGGAGCAAATGGCTTTACAGCCCCTCCATTCTTTGCTCTTGTAGCTCAGAGGCACATGCATGATTTTGGCACAACAAGAGAACAGCTTGCCTTGATTAGGGTGAAGAACGCTGAGTATGGATCCCACAACCCCTATGCTCAGTTCCAGAAAAAGGTGACTGCTGAGAAGGTGATTGAATCCAGAATGGTTTCACCTCCATTGACTTTATTCGACTGCTCTGCAATAACAGATGGAGCATGTGCATTGATTCTGGCAAGCGAGGAGAAGGCAAAACAGCTGACAGACACTCCGGTATGGATTGTTGGTGGAGTCCAGCATGTTGATTATGCTCACACAACAAATCAGATGGGTGATCTTAGCCACTGGGTTGGACTGAGAAAGGCTGCAAAAGATCTTTACGAAATGCTGAACATAAAGCCAGATGACATAGACATAGCCGAGGTTCATGACTGCTTTACCATAAGCGAGATTCTTGAGTACGAGGAGCTCGGATTCTGCAGAAAAGGTGAAGGAGGAAAGTTCATTGAGGAAGGCCAGAGCTACATAGGCGGAAAGGTTGCCGTCAATCCGGGAGGAGGACTGCTTTCCAATGGTCATCCTCTTGGTGCTACAGGTGTAAGACAGGCATGGGAGATGGTGATGCAGTTCAGGGGTGAGGTGCCGAAGGAGAGATACGTGGATGGAGCGGAGCTGGGCATAGCCCACAACCTGAGCGGAATGGCGCAATTGCACCACATTATGGCATACAGCCTGAAGAAGAGAAGCGATGTCAAGTTCGGGAGGTGATAGAATGGCGAGAAGAACTCTTGAGCTTCCTGATACAGTTCCTCTCTCTCCGATAATCGATCTCTGGGATCAGCAGGAGCCTGATGGGCCGGATGCAACAGGCATATACGACTTCTACAGAAATCTGGCAGATGGGGAGCTTACAGGGCAAAAATGTCTGAGCTGTGGGAAGCTGATATTTCCCCCTCAGATAATCTGCCCCTCATGCAACAGCAATGAACTTGAGTGGGTGAAGATCCCTGAGGAGGGAGAGCTTTACGCATTCACTGAATTGAAGCTTGGTGCCCCGATTATTGTCGAAAATTACGCTCCATTTATCATTGCCGTTGGAAGATTCGGAAACTATCCCGAGAATGGATTTCAGATAAGCGGAATGATGTTCGATGAAAGCTATGAGGAGCTTAAAATTGGAGACAGAATTACATGGGACATACTTGAGATA
>JALURI010000044.1 GCA_027016965.1 Geoglobus sp. | reverse complement strand
CTCGCCCCACTGGCCAAATCCGCTGATGGAGATGTAGATGATTTTGGGGTTGATTTCTCTGAGCTGTCTGTATCCCACACCAAGCTCGTCCATAACTCCTGGCACGTAATTCTCAACAACTATATCGCTCTGCTTTACAAGCTCGTAGAAAATCGCCTTTCCCTTGGGATGCTTCAGATTCAACGCGAAGAAGTATTTGTTCCTCTGAACCCACATCACACCCTGACTGTGGCCCTTCCAGAATCTGGACCATATATCAACGCTCCTTAACAATTCACCCATTCCTGGCGGTTCAATCTTGATGACCTCAGCCCCGAATTCTGCGAAGAAAGATGCTGTCTCAGGACCTATTAAGACCTGTGAGAGATCCAAAACCCTTATACCTTTCAGAGCCTCTGGCTTCAGAAACGTATGCTCTGGGTCAAAAAGCTCTTCAGTCCATTCAAAATAGTCCTTGTTTTTTTCTCCCATTCAAATCCCTCCGAAATCAATTAAACGATTAATTATGATGAGCCTCTAAATAATATTTTTCAGCGTTTATGAGCATGTATGAGCATGAAAAAGAGGTTGCGAATTACACGAACTCACATATATTTATCGATTAAACCGGTATACTCTTCCCCACTGAGAAAACCAGATAGTTGGTGGGAATTTCCTCTTCACTTCCTCCCAGATAGAGAGCGTTGTTCTGGTACACCATCTCACCGAAGTCGAATCCCGGATACTCCTCGATGATTACATAGAAACCCTCACAAAGCCTGTAACTACCGGGGATTGTTGGTTTTGGTTCGAGAACAAGGGTGTCGTCCCACATTGGGTCATCACCAGCCTTGTCTGAGCCAAAAACTTCCTGTATTCTGGAAATTATGTTTGATGCCAGCAGTATGTACTCTTTCGGGTTGTATGGAGCGAGGTCAAGGACTGTTCCTATGCCCGTGTCCTCCAGCAGCTTTTCAAGGGGATCGGGATCGACTACATTGTTATCAATTTCCGTAAGCTTTACGTCCAGATTCAGGCTCCTTTTGAACTTAAGGTTCTGAAACATCTTCTTGTAGGTGAAGCCACCTGCAGAATCCTCCTTGTCTATGTTGAAGAATTTGGAATACTTCACCTTCATCACATCCCTCCCTCCGTCTTTCCGCTGGTGGAGGTGTACGGAGGCGAAGGTCACCATTATCTCGTAGCTCCTATCAGGCAGCAGACCGAGAAACCTCTGTCTCTCAGGGGCGTTATGGATATGGAGACGCATCAGGCCTATGTCAACACCTGTTGCCACCATTTCAGGGTCGGGCGTGATTCTGCTGTCCTTTGCAGAAATCAGGCTGTAAGGCTCATCAGGGTCGTAACTGTCAACAGAAGCGTCCATCACATAGCCCAGATTCAGAGTTCTTCTGGTCATGGTGTAAATGGGGTCAAAGTTGTATAAATCACTATCCAAATATAATGTTACATGAGATTGAATTGAGTTTTTTGTATTTTTAAGCCAAATTCACGCTGCCCAGAAGCTCTTGGGCGGTGAGGACCGGATAGACGAATAAAAATTCAAAATAATGAAAAGTACTGTCATACCTGAAATTTTAACCCCTGTAGCTCCTGGGCATCCCCAGGATGTGCTCGGCAACGTAGTTCAATGCCATCTGCTGGGTTATTGGTGCTAAACGGAGAAGATTTACCTCCCTCCACCATCTCTCCACGTCGTACTCCCTCGCATACCCATACCCGCCGAAGGTCTGCATAGCCCAGTAAACGGCCTTTATGGCGTTCTCAACCGCCACGAGCTTTGCCATGTTGGCTGCATCTCCAATCTCCTTGTAGCCTGCGTTGCTGTCGTAGAGCCATGCAG
>JALURI010000043.1 GCA_027016965.1 Geoglobus sp. | reverse complement strand
GTATCCGATCTTCACGAAGGATGGACAGCGCATCGAGGATGAATTGATGTGGTCCCTGACCCTGGCCGGCATCGCGATCAAGCAGGATCTCAAGCGGTTGTTGATCACTGGGAATAGCTCAGTCGCAAATCAATTCGCCGGATTGCAGCAGTTGGTAAATACCGGCTATGTAAATGCTATTGATGGTCGGCGTTGCTCGGCAATGGACTCCATTGTGATCAATTGGAATAACAATACAATGGGCAGCGTTGGACCTGATGGTGTGCACGTGCTGGTAGATTACCTGATTGATGTGGTCCGGCGGATTAAGATGAGAGCGATGTGGGCTAATATGGGTGGGATCGCCCCTGGAGACATGGTGATCATGCTGCCCTCGTTCCTGCGGGATGAGCTATTGGATAGCTTTACCTGTTGGAGCGTGTGTCAGGGGACACAGTATAATGAAACGGTGATCAACACCTATGAGGCCAGACAATTCCGTCAGACGTTGAACGGTGGGTTGTACGGCATGGGGCAGATCTTCGTGGATGGGCAGCCTGTTTCAGGCCTGGCTTTTTGGATGGGATCAACAAATATTCTTGAGCTGTTTATTAGAGGAGGGTTTTTGCCAAAATATTTGCTTCAGGCACTGACTCATGTTCTGTTTTTTATGTTGTTCTCAACAATCTTTGCTGTGTTCTGGGTTAAAACATCTGGAATGGATGCAAGAAGCCAGGCACGCAAAATTGCCTCATCAGGACTGCAGATTGCGGGATTCAGGCAGGATGAAAGGGTTTTAGAGAGCATACTTGACAGATACATAATGCCTCTCACCGTTATGGGAGGCCTTGCAATAGGGCTCCTTGCATCAATAACAAACCTTCTTGGAGCATTAGTCTCTGGAACTGCAATACTTCTCGTAATAATGATCATGTTCCAGTTCTACCAAAATATTGCGCAGCAGCACCAGATGGACATGCATCCTGCAATGCGAAAGTTTATGGGAGGATAGATTTAAAAACAGCTACTTTCTAAATAAAAAATGGCTCTCAAAAAAAGAGTCTTAGTCGGAGGAAATGTAACTCTTGACGCTTTAGTAGAGGGGACAGTTTCCATAAGAGAAAACGAAGTCATAGTTAATTCCAGAGGGCAGATTGAAGTGTTTAAAGTAGAAGACCCTCCCATAAGGCAAGGGCATAAGCACAGAGTAAATCAAAATATCTCTGAGAAGGTATCTCACCTGTGGCACTGCTATAAACCCGGTGGAGGAGGGTATAACAGCGTTATGGCTATGAGAAATCTCCCTGACATAAAAGAGGAATTAGAATTAACATATTTTGATGTTTCTACACCTGTCTCATTAATTGTGAAGAAGTTAAGAGAGAAGAGTATTGATTCCCGATTTTTCTATCAGAGAGAAGTTCCTGTAAATGCAATTATAGGGTGGAGAGAAGACAAAATAGTATTAAAAGGCCCTCAGCTTGGAAGAGTTGAACCTGATGAGAAAGATGCTATTGAAATCATGGGAGCTATTCAGAAAAGCGATGTATTCCTTGCCAACAGCATAAAAGATCCAAAATATTTTGAAATATACCTTGATACCTCAAGAAAATTTAATGTTCCGGTATATTCTGTAATAACAACTTCTCTTGAGCCAGACTTTGTTTTTGAGAAAGTGTTTACAGATCTGAATACTGCAATTATACTTAATTACGACGAGATTCCATATCTTTTTTCAGAAAGCACTGAAAAAATGAGTGAAGAAGAAAAAATTAACTTTGCATTTGATGTCTTAAAAAGAAAAATAAAATCAAAAATTAACTTGAACAAGCCAACATACATTACTCTTGGAAAAAACGGAGTAT
>JALURI010000042.1 GCA_027016965.1 Geoglobus sp. | reverse complement strand
GTTTAAAGTGAATAAGCCTGAAAAGCCAGTCTTCATCCACAATATCAAATTCACAGCTCCATGGAGACACCTGAACATCCTTAAGACCTTCCAGCATTTCAGGGTCCCTCCTTCAATCTTTTTTCGAGCTCTTCTACCTTTTTCTCCAGAGTTCTTAACTTTCTCTTCAGATCCATTATCCTTTTGTAGGCTTCATCCATCTCTGAAACGGTTGCAAGAGGATTGAGAGGATTCTGTTCAAGTATGGATTCAAAGAATCTTCTCATGTGGTAGGTATAATCCATAAGACTTCCAAGCATTTTTCGCTGTACTGAAAGATACTCTTCTGATTTTATTAACTCATCAAATTTCTCAGCAACATTCCCGGCAAATTCCCGCATGAATTCGCCAAAAGTCTCAATCCTTCTGGAGTTTGCACTTTCGATGAACTTCCCCACAGATTCATCGTAAGTTTTCCTCATCATGTCTCTGTAAACAAAAAATGTCTCTCTGAATTCTTCCCAGTGATGAGCAGCCTCAAATAGGTCATTTGATGTTTGTTTTGACAGAATGAATGGGTACTCATTAAACAGCCTGTAACCATCAAGTTCAAGCTTGTACCTTATCTTTGCCATCTCCCACCATTTTTTAATAAAGCTATCAGTAAGGCTTTTTGCAGTTTCACTTATAGTAAACCCGGAGAGTATCTCTGCTGTCAACCCCGTGTGAGATACAAGTGACAGTATGAAGTCCTCATAAGCCTCAAAAACCTCTCTCTGCCCCTCAGCAATTTTAAGTATATCCGGTGATGGTAGAATGTACCTGAGATACTGCTCTCCGATGAGAAATATCTCAAGAGGTCTGAAAAAGAATCTAAATATCTCATCAAAGACTCTGTCAAACTCCTCATCCTTTTTCAAATTCCCTGAAATGCTGTATCTACTCCACAATCGCTCCATATGTTCCCTTATTGAAATATTCCTTAAGAGGAGTTCAAATGACTCCTTAGGAAGTTTCTTGAAAACCTCGACAAGATCATCTTCCAGCACATGACCACCTGCATTATGGCATGAGCTAAAAGGCTATATAAATATTGGTTAAGAATTCATGAGGATTTAATTAGGATCTGAGTGCATTTAAAAAAATTGTAAAAATCAAGTTTTTTCCTTTTTCTGGGCTTTTTCTGTCAGTTCAACCATTCTCTTGAATATTTCATCCTGCTGCTTCTCAAGTTGATCCAGCAACTTTCTGAAATTTTCAAAAACCTTAGTCTGAGACTCAGAGTACATTTCAACAGATTTCCTAACACTATCATATACCTCACTTGGTACAACCTGTCTTAGATAGACTTCATAAAGGCTTACATAGCTGTCTGCCGCAACCTTCATGAGATCAAGACTTGTTTTGCTCACTCCAAAACCCATTTTGTAAAAACCTCTCATGGTCTCCAAAAAGTCCCTATATTCCATTTCTATCACCTCCTTTTTCCTTTACAACAATCACCTTGACAATATCTCCTTCTTTCAAATCCAGCATTGCTCTGTCACTTTCAGGAATTGAAATCCTGCCTCCACTCTGAATTTTTGCCCGAAACACCGCAATATCATCTCTGAAAACGTTCATCTCAGCAGCAAATCCAAGCATTGATGTGATGTTCTCCATGAACTCACTCTGCATTTTCACAAGTTCTCCCCACATTTTCTGATACTCCTTGAAATAATCTGGAACCATTGAATACCATTATTCGGTATCTGTTTAAATATGTTTTGGTAAACTACCAGAGCATCACAACAACATGGCCATCTGCAACCAGATTCTCCCCCACCATACACCGTATATTAAGTCTGTACCTGCTTCCATCCTGTTCAACAA
>JALURI010000041.1 GCA_027016965.1 Geoglobus sp. | reverse complement strand
GCAATATATAAGTACCAAGTAAATATCAGATAACATGTTGAGCTTACGTCTTTAAATACCCCAACCGAAATAAGATTAGAGTGATAGCATGGGCGGAAGCCGTATATACGTCGATGTAGACCTTCTCTCTCCCTACAAAACCAAGCTTATAGCGGAATTAAAGAAGAAAACTGACAATGTGGACATTTGCAATCATAAATGCACGAATATATCTAAATTTAATAAAATCATTTACCTGTACTCTGATTCCAACTGCAGTATTACTTGTATATCGATCTGGTCACTGGTGAATCTTTTGTGGATATCCTGCATAATCGATGATGAATTCAGGTGGGTCTGAATATTCTTGGATCTTTCAGTTTTTCCATAACATCCGTCTGCTTTTCATTTTTTTCCAACTTCACCACCTCATTTTGTTACTATGATTCAAAGTGACATACTGACATAAATACTTTTTGGTTTTTATGCAGTTGAGGGAAATATTAATTGCAGAAGCAAGAAGGATCAATATCAATGTACGTTCTGGATGCATCAGCCATAATACTCAGAAAAGCTGTATTTGAAAACATGATCACAGTTCCTGAAGTGATTCAGGAGATAAAAGACGAGAAATCAAGGCTCTACCTGGATGTCGCCAACATAAGGGTCGAGGATGCTAAGAAGGAGTTTGTTAAGAAAGTTATTAAGGTAGCTGGAAAAACTGGAGACATTGAAAGGTTAAGTGATGCCGACATCAAGCTTCTCGCAAAAGCCCTTGAGGTTGATGGGGTTATCGTCACTGATGACTATTCAATCCAGAATGTTGCGAAAAGGCTCGGAATCAGATATGAAAATGTCATGCAGAAGGGGATAGAAAAAGAATTTAAATGGATTCGTGTATGTAAGGGTTGTAGACAAATCACAGAAAGAGAAATCTGTGAGGTTTGCGGAAGTGAGACCTATCTGAAAAGGGTGGTGAGGAAATGAAGAAACTCGATGAGCTTATTGACAAGGCAAAGCATTTGAAGGAGAAGGGGCTTACAACTGGTGAGATTGCCGACGAACTCAATGTTTCAAGAGAGACAGCTCTCTGGTTGCTTACAAAGGCGAAAACAGAGAGACCACCGTCTGATGTTTATGTTGAGATGAAAAACATCTCATCACTGCCTTTCAGGCTCAGAAACATGGCAAAAATCCTTTCAAGTATGGTCTTAGCTATTGACTCTCCTGAAGTTGTTGCAGGCGTTGCAACATCAGGAATCCCAATTGCAACCATGGTTGCAGAGGAACTTGACTGCGAGCTTGCTGTTTACTACCCAAAAAAGCTGAAATGGGATGGTGAAGAGGACCATGTAAGAGGAACATTCAGCGAAAACTTTGCAAGTGTGGTAAACAAAAAGTGCGTGATTGTTGATGACATCATAACCACAGGCACAACAATTCTTGAGGTGAGTGAGAGTATAAGAAGGAGAGGAGGGACGGTTATAGCATCTGCAGTACTTGTGGACAAGAGATCTCAGGATGATATTGAAGGTATTCCTGTGCTTAGCGTTCTTAAGGTGTTCAGGCTCTGAAAATGAAGGTTGGAATTCTCATCCCAACTCTCAATGAAGAAGAAAGCATTGGTGAGATTATTGATGACTTCAGAAAACTGGGATACAGCAGAATACTTGTCATAGATGGTAACAGCACAGACAAGACAAGAGAAATTGCGGAAGAGAAGGGGGCAGAGGTTATAATTCAGACGGGGAAAGGAAAGGGTCAGGCTGTAAAAGAGGCATTTCAGTACATGGATGATGACATAGTTGTGATGATTGATGCAGATGGCACGTATATGCCCGAGGACGTTGAAAAACTTCTTGAACCCATAAAAA
>JALURI010000040.1 GCA_027016965.1 Geoglobus sp. | reverse complement strand
GTATCCGCACACTGGCATCAGCTGTTAAGGGCCATGCGAGTACAAACAGCCATGGCAACATCATAAATTCTCTTCGCGTCATGGTATGCTCCGTCTGGTTTCTTCAACAATTACAATCTGGTAATGCCTGCCTTTTATCTGATATGGTGCTGATACTGTTCCGGTTACCTCAACTTTTTCCCCTTCAGATGGAGGAAGTGATTTTGTTATTACCCATATTCTTCCGCTTTTGTCCTGCAGGAGATAAGGGATCTCTTCTTCAAATTGAAAGGCAAGACCGGGAAATGCCCTTCCTCTGACAGTGACTTTTTTGTCCTGATAGGTCCTGCTGTTAGATGTGATTTCACTGATCTGAACAGTTGTGACCTGCATGGTATTTTCTCCGTCTGCAGGATTCCGGGAGCACCCCGGCATTGCCAGGGTGCCCACCATTGAAACGAGTACAGTTACACTTTTAAAACCTTTATGGCGCATACTTTGTAATCAGGTTCCCCCGCTCCGGACCAGCTACGTGGATCATCTACTGTAAGGTCATTAATGAGTTTGTTTTCATCAAACCAGGGCACAAACACCATTCCGGGTTGTGCCCTTTCTGTAACCCACACAGGAAGTACGATTGTTCCCCTTCTTGAAATGAGTTTTAGTTTCTGTCCGCTTTTTACTTTGAGTTTCTTCGCGTCATAAGGGGATATTTCCACGTACGCAGCAGGGTTCAGCTCCTTGAGAAGCTTTACCCGCATGGTGAGAGTCCCTGAGTGCCAGTGTTCTATTACTCTACCGGTATTGAGCACGTATGGATATTTGTTATCCGGCATTTCAAAATCAAGTGTAGATCTGAGCACCCTGATGATAGCTTTATTTCCCGCACCTTTGTGAAATGGATGATGGCCATAGTAAGAAATGGGGCCTTTTATTCCTTTGTCTTTCATGTGCTGATCGTAAAGGGTTACATAACCGGTTCTGTACCTCTGTACTGTTTTTCCAAATACTTTTCGTGCGTATTCTTCTGATATATACCTCTTTGCTGAGCCACGGTTCTCAAAGTCAGTGCTCGGACATGGCCACTGTATTCCTCCGGAGTGTGCCTTGAGTTTTTTGTATGTGGCCCCCCAGAGGTCAAGATCCCTCCCTCGGGTGCAGAGTCTGTACTCATTCCAGGCTTCTTCTTCTGTTTCAAAACCGAGTCCATACACTTCTTTAATCTTTTTGACTTTGCCTGTTTCAGGATCTATCACTCTGTATCTGGTCTTCCTGCCGAGAAGTTTGGCTATTCTCCTTGCCAGTTCTTTTATCTGCCAGAAGTCTGACCTCGCTTCTGCCGGGGGATCTACAAGTTTTGGTATGAATTGAGAGCGTCTATCCGTCTGCCCCATAACACCTTCTTTTTCTACCCACAGCGCAGAGGGAAGTATAACCGTGGCCACTTCCGTGGTTCTGGTGGGATAAACATCGCTCACTACTGTAAAGGCTTCTTTCATTGCCTTTCTGTACCTTGCAGCGTTGGGCAGGCTCTGGGCAGGGTTTGTGGTGTTTATCCATATTGCTTTAATGTCTCCTTTTTCAAGCCTCATGAACATGTTTACAGCAGGTCCAGTGGGTTTTTTGGGCATCCATTCAACATCAACTCCCCAGATCTCAGCTATTTCTTTCCTGTGCTGGGGATTTGCAACGGCTCTGTGTCCCGGAAGAAGGTGGGTGAGACCTCCCTGTTCCCGCGTGCCACCACAGGCATTGGGCTGGCCTGTGAGTGACAGTGAATCGCAACCGGGTTTTCCAATCTTGCCGGTAAGAAGATGCAAATTGTGAATCTGACAGTTAAGTTGAACACCCTGAGTTCTCTGATTCATGCCCATTGTCCAC
>JALURI010000039.1 GCA_027016965.1 Geoglobus sp. | reverse complement strand
TACAAGGTCAGGTTCTTTTTGTTTTAAATAATATTTTTGACCGGGACGTTGATCCTGTTGAGCTCAGAAGAAAAGTCGGAATGGTTTTTCAGCATCCAAACCCATTTCCAAAAAGTATCTTTGAAAATGTTGCTTATGGACCAAAGGTACATGGGGTAAAGGACAGAGAAAAACTCAGAGAGATCGTTGAGGATAGTCTGAAGAAGGCTGCACTCTGGGACGAGGTGAAGGACAGACTCAATGAATCAGCTCTCGGGCTTTCCGGTGGTCAGCAGCAGAGACTCTGTATTGCAAGGGCAATAGCAACAAATCCTGAAGTGATTCTCTTTGACGAACCAACATCAGCTCTGGATCCCATAGCCTCATCAAAGATCGAAGAGCTCATGATTGATCTCAAAAAGAGATATACTGTTATTGTTGTCACGCATAACATTCAGCAGGCAGCAAGGGTAAGTGATTACACTGCATTTTTCTGGATGGGTGAACTTGTGGAATATGACAGAACGGAAAAGATATTTGAATATCCTGAGAACGAGCTTACAGAGAGATACATAACGGGGAGAGTTGGATGAAGGTGCTCTTTGTATGCAGAGAAAACACATGCAGAAGTGTGATGGCAGAAAGTGTATTCAGAAAACTATCCTCAGAGAAGCATGATGTACTGAGTGCTGGTGTTAAAAGCAGCGAAAAATTTGATGAAATGACTTTGAGGGTGCTTGAAAGAAGGGGATATCCTCCTGCAGGAAGTGCACCAAGAAAATTGGAAGATGTGGATCTTAATGACTTTGATATTGTAATTCTTGTCTGTGATGAGGCTGAATGTGTTATACTGGATCATCCGGGAGTTGAAAGATGGACTATAAAAGATCCGAAGGGCAAGGATGAAAAAGATTATTGTGAGACCCTTGAAATTATTGAAGAGAAGGTTGTTCATCTTTTGAGGAGGTTTGAAAATGAGAGTGCTTGAAGAAAGACTTGATAAGATAAAAGGTGAGCTCATAGAGCTCCATAGAATGTCGAAAAATGCTGTTGAACTTTCCCTTAAAGCTGCATTAAACGATAATGTTATCAGGTATCAGGTAGAAAAAATTGAAAAACAGGCTGATGTACTGAATACAGATATCGAAAATGACTCTCTCGCTGCTGTTGCACTTTTTCAGCCTGTTGCGAAAGATCTGAGATTTTTAAGCACTGTGATGAGACTTTCTGGAAATTACGAGAGAATAACTGATCTTGCTCTGAAAATCGCAAGATTCAGCATTTCAAGCAAAAAATTTGTTGAGAAACTTGAGGTTATGCAGGTGATAATTATCGAGATGTTTGACATAGTCGAGAGAGCTCTCCGGGGAGATACAGACAGAATGAGAGATGAACTCATATCCAGAGATGACAAGCTGGATATGCTGAAACAAGAGATAATTGATGATCTTCTGGGAGGAGAGCTCAATCAGGAGAACCTGAGCATACTGCTTTCAGCAATACATTTTGAAAGAATTGGAGACATTCTCAGCAAAAACGGAGCGAGAATCATCTTCATAAATGAAGGGAGGCGTGTATGGATTAAATGAAACTCAGGTTATCCCCAGAAAATTATTTATTTGCTTTTTTGTTCATGATGTATCATGGAGTACATTGTTAACGGGAGATTCTATGATGAAGTGGACAGAGCGGTAAAGACATTCCTTAAAGAAGAAGACGGAAGGAAAATTACTGTTATCCACCACAATGATGCAGATGGGATATGCTCCGGTGTACTCCAGAAGGTCATGCTTGAAGAACTGAATGTTGATTATGAGCTCATCTGCGTTGAGAAGGTTTATCCTGAGATTATTGATAAAATACACAGAGAAAGAGATGGAATTTTCATTTATACAGATCTTGGTGGTCTTGCAAGCGGAATAATCGCAGAAAAAACAAAGGAAGGGTCCTATTCATTTATTATCGACCATCATCCGGCAAAGGATGTCCAGAAAAACAATGTTACAATCCTTGATCCAGAACTTGCAGGCATTTCCGGAGATGTTTTCATATCTGCTTCCACTCTTAACTACATATTCGCTCAGAGAGTCACGGATAGTATAAGGGATTACGCCTACGTTGCTCTTCTTGGAGCTGTCGGAGACTATCACGACAGGTATGGTGGAGTGCTGGGATTCGACAGATATGTGCTCAGTGAATCTGTTTCCCTCGAACAGGTTGAAATAAGGATAGAGGGTATGAAAGAGAGATACTGTATCAGAAAATTTGGGGAGTATGCTGATGTTTTCTCAAAACGACTCACAACTCTTGGATCTGTGGGTTACCTTAAGAAAGGATATCTGGATGGATTGAAAGCCTGTTTTGAGGGGTTTGATGAGAAAACGATGAAGAAGGTTGAAAAACTTGAGGAGATAAAGCAGAAGAAGTTCAGGGATGAGATTCAAAGACTGGGTAATGGAATGAATGAAACCGAAAATGTCCAGTGGTTCAGCGTTGATAAAAGATTTGATCCAATGGGTGTGAAAACAATTGGTGAATTCTGCCAGCAAATAAAAGATATGAGTTTTATAAACCCTCTCAAGTATCTCGTGGGATTCCAGGATATGCCAAACACCATTCCCGATCTTGGCAGGTTAGAGTGGGAGGGAGTAAAGGTAAGTGCCAGAGCTCCATCAACTCTCGAAAGAATGATCCTTAATGGAAAGGTTCCTGGTTATGACTTTCTTATCCCAAAAGCAAGTGAACTTGTTGGAGGATACGCAGATGCAACTCACAAAATTGCCGCTGCCACGGTGATTCACAAAGGTAAGGAGAGGGAGTTTGTCAGTGCAATGGAGGAGGTTCTGAAAAATGAAGATTTTAAGGCTTGCTGATGTTGAAAAATGCGTTGGTTGCAGTCTCTGTATGCTTGCATGCTCAAGGAAAAACGTAAAAAACCAGAGAATAGGCGTAGGACATGCAGGAATAAGAGCTGTGAGCCTGAGTGGTTTTGAAAGAGGTGCAACTGTTATTTTCTGTCATGCATGTATCGAGCCTCCATGTGCAGAGGTATGTCCCTCAAAGGCATTGAAACCACGAAAGGGTGGGGGAGTAACATACAACGAGAAAGTATGCCTTTCATGCCACAACTGCATATCCGCATGCAAGATTGGAGCAATCTTTGAGAGAGATGATGGAAAAATTTCTGTGTGCATCCACTGTGGCTACTGTGTTGATTTCTGTCCTCATGGAGTTCTCGAGGTGATTGAGGTATGATTAACAGGGTTCTGACAATCGACCTTTCAGATTACACCTATCAGGTTGAAGAGCGAGAGGATCTCGCTGAAGAATGGATAGGTGGTGTTGGAGTCGGAATACAGATTTTAAAGGAGAGACTGAATTATTCTGCTGATCCACTCAGCCAAGAAAATGTTGTTGTCTTCTCAATCGGACAGTTCACTCCTGCATATCCCTACGCATCAAAAACAGTTGCCCTTTTCAAAAGCCCACTCACAGGAGAGCTGGGGGAAACCCATGCAGGCGGAAGAACAGCCATGGCTATTGCATCTGCAGGATTTATGTCTGTGGTTATTGAAGGTAGAAGCGAAAAGCCTGTTTACATTGTTATTGATGGTGACAGAGTTTACTTCAGAGATGGGAGGTCGCTTAAAGGCATAAGAGATTCGCTCATTCTCGGGAGGATTCTTGCAGAGATTGAAGGAGGCAGAGGGATCAGAAGTATTATAAGAGCCGGATATGCAGGTGAAAAGCTTGTTAGATTTGCATGTCTTACAACCGAAACATACAGGCATTTTGGCAGACTCGGTCTTGGTGCAGTTTTTGGAAGCAAAAATCTTCTGGCAGTTGTTGTTATGGGTAACAAAACATATACTCCTGCAGATCCAAAACTTTATAGAGAAGTTTACTCTGAGATATACAGAATAGGTGTTGAATCTGAGGCAATGAAGAAGTATCACCTTCTCGGAACTGCAGAAAATGTGCTCCCTCTAAATGAACTGGGAGGTTTGCCTGTAAAAAATCTGACTGAGCAGAGATTTGATTGCGAAGATATCAGCGGTGAAAAATTTGCAGAGGGAAATCTTGGAAGAAGAATTGCCTGCAGCCACTGTCCAACAGCCTGCATACATATTGCAGCCCTCAGAGAGGAATACGAGGATGAGAAGTACTTTTTCAAGACAATAATGATAGGATACGATTACGAGCTGATATATGCTCTTGGCTCAATGATAGGGATCAGGGGAAGAGGAGATCTTCTGAAACTCATCCACAGGGTTGAATCCTATGGACTTGACGCCATAAGTACAGGTGTGTGCCTTGCATGGGCTACTGAGGCTTTCAAAAGAGGTTTTGTAAGCCGAGATGAGACAATTGTTGACCTTGAATTTGGAAGTTCAGCTTCTTACCTGAAGGCAATAGATTACATCGTGAATCAACCCAATAAATTCTACTCCGCCCTTGCAAGAGGAGCAAAATTTGCTGCTGAGAAGTATGGTGGAACTGAGTTTGCCATGACTCTGGCAGGAAACGAAATGCCCGGGTATAATACAGGATATGCCAATTACATCGGACTTATCATCGGATTGAGGCACAGTCACCTTGATAATGGCGGATACTCCCTTGATCAGAAGGCTAAGGGTCTGAACCCTGAAGAGATGGTTAACAGACTTGTAAAGGAGGAGATGTGGAGGCAGGTACTTTCAAGTCTGGTTGTCTGCTTCTTTGCAAGAAACGTGTTCAAGCCTGACTTGGTGAGCAGGGCATTTCTACCACTTGGCTTTGAACTCACACAGGAAGAGCTTGAGAAGATTGGAGAGAAGATATACCTGGAAAAATTAAAACTCAAAAAGGAAATGGGATATGAACCTAATCTGTCTCAAATTCCTGAGAGAGTGTTCGAAGCTGAAACACCACATGGAAGGCTTGAAAGAGATTTCTTTGAAAATGCCCTGAACTATTACAGAAAGACATACCTTTCAAGAATATGATCAAAACAAGGTATCAATTACATCCTCTGCACTTCCATCATGGTACAGGACATCATTTATTCCATTTAAAAGCTTCAGATCCTCGAGTCTGAGCTTACCTTTATTATCAAGCTCTTCTGCCAGTCTGTATGCTCTGCTGGCATTTGTGTAACCTTCTATAACTCCAACACCCTTTTTCTGAAGCTCTTTAAGTGCTGATTCCACATCATACCCCTTTCCAAGAAGTTCACCAAACATTCCGTTCCTTCCACCTCTGAACGTTGCTATTAAATCACCTATACCTGTAAAACCATAAACAGATTCCCATTTTCCACCCTTTGCAACAACGATCTTCGAAATCTCTTTCAAAGCCATTGATACTATTATTCCCTTCAGATTGTTCATTGTAACATGCTTTCTGCTTTCAATACCCCTTATCCATGAGATGGCTATTGAGTAAACATTTTTGAGGGCTGAGCCAATCTCACAGCCTATTATGTCTTTGGAGGTTTCAATTCTGTAAAAATGAGTTTCAAGAGAATTTTTGATTATCTTAAGGGTTTTCTCTGATGTGGATGAGTATGTAACATGGGTTGGCAGTTTAAATGCAACCTCCTTTGCAATGGATGGTCCTGTCACAGCCACAACTCTGTCTTTGAGATCTTCCCTCTCACCCCATATTGCTTCAGGAATTGTCAGAATTTCATCTCTTTCTATGAATCCCTTTGCAATCGTGATCAGAATCTGATCTTCAATCCTGCTTTCAATCTCTTTGAAGATACTCATTACCCCTTCTGTGCTCACACCCATCAGGATTATTTCTGAATCAAGAGCTTTTTCAAGTTCATCCGGATACAGTATTTTTTCTGCAATAACCTTTATTCCGATTCTTGGATGCTCTTCTCCCCTCTTGATTTTGTCAAGAATGTCTATATCATACTCTGTTCCCCACAGAACAACTTCATTTTTCTCAGAATATGGAATGGTCAGTGCTGCACCCATTGCACCTGCTCCGAGAATGGTTATCCTCATGGAATTTTTTTCAGAGTCGCTTTTATTTATACTTTTTCAGAAAACATTGTATAAGCCTGTTGATTTTCTCAGCCTCTTTTCCAGGCTCATGAGAATTGTAAATGGCTCTTCCAACTATTATTCCATCTGCACCTGCTTTTATCACGTCCTCAACATTTCCCCCTTGGACGATAACTCCAGGACACAGAATTTTAAGCCTGTCAGCTTTTTTTCTTATCTCCTTTACCCTTTCAGCTCTTGTGGCTGGTGCTATCAGGCCATGCACTCCTATTCTTTTTGCCATCTCAATTACTTCTTCAGTATGCCTTTTCATGAGCTC
>JALURI010000038.1 GCA_027016965.1 Geoglobus sp. | reverse complement strand
GCAACCATAGATGCAGTATTTGCAGTTGCGTATGGTCTGACAGTCCATGTCTCACCAACACCACCGATAACAGGAAGTGATGAGGCCGTCAGGCTTTTCACAGAAGACGTTGAGAAGCTCACCGGAGGGAAGATAATTGTGGAAGAAGACATGAAAAAGGCAGCAGAGATGCTTGATAGGGTGATATCTGAAAAAAGAAAGAGACTCGGATTCATGGCAGATACCCAAAAACCTCAGCTATATGCCTGATCAGAATTCTTTCCACCTTTTTTACTGTGGATTTTTTTATTTCATGTCTATAAGGGCAGAAACTGTGGATTACTGCCTTCCCCTCATCAACATCGTAAACAACAGGATACAGTCTGCATCCCAGGGGCCTCTGTCTGTAAACACTGCATTTCCCATTTTTGAGAAAGAAGCACTTTCCATCAACATTTCTCAGAACTCTAACTCCATCAATCACAGTGCTGAATTCATCCCGCTTAAACCCGATCTTTTCAAGTCTTTTCACATCTTTATCGCTTAACTGCATCTCTGTTTCCATGCAGCACTCACAGCAATTATGCTTGAGGCATTCAATTCTTACCACCATCACAATCCCTTCAGGAATTCTGGTATGCTCTTTCCACTTTTTTTGGCAAGTCTTTCGATAATTGAGTATGTTTTTGTTGAGTACTGTATTGCCTTTTTCTCCTTGTAAGCAACCTCAGCAGGTATGAACTTTCTCGCCATCTCTCTAAGGAAGTATTTTCTTGTTATAATTCCACCTTCTCTCCTCACCTTGAGTTCTGGAGGGATCGAAAGTGCAGACTCTATTATGTCAAAGCTCAGATAAGGTGTCACCGTTTTCATCTGAAGATAGTACGAGATCTTGGTATCTCTGATCAGGTTGTTCTTTCCGAGATTGATAACATCATCAACAATCGCCTTTTCTAAGTTTTTACCGATGACATTCTCATATCTCTTGTAGCCTCCAAACAGCTCATCTGCACCCTGTCCCAGAACTATTTCACTGAAACCGAGATTCTTTGCAAATTTGATTGCAAGATATATTGGAACGGCAATGGAGACCTGAAGGGGGTTTGTTGTCTCTATTGCATTGACAATGCTTCCAAGTTCTTCAGCCACAGTTTGCTCATCAAACTCAAGAACTTCAACATCCTTCCCCATTTTCTTTGCAGAATCCAGAATCCTCTCTTTTTCGTCCTTGGAAGCAGTCACGGCAATAAGCGGGACATCATAAAAGGCAGCGAGAAATGAAGAATCAACACCACCTGAAAAGCTTATGCAGGCATTCCCTATCCTGACTTTCTCGAGGGATCGTATAATTTTTTCCTGGGTTTCGCTGTAATCAAATTCAGTGATGGTGAAGACATCGAAAAAATCGGCATGGCTCTGGTCGATTATCTCACCATCGTAGCTGATTTCAATGTATTCTCCGGGCATGAGCTCTGTGAAGTTGGGGACAAATTTGCTGAATGATGACATTTCAAGGTTCTGATTGTAGTAAACAGGCTTTGATCCCAGGATATCTCTTGCCATTATAACCCTGCTTGGTTTAAATGAAACAAGGTAAAAGAGACCTCTGAATGAACCCGGAAGATCTGGTGAGATGGTTGGCTCATCAAAACCGTCATAGAATGTTAAATTCCTTTTTTCAGAGGGGTACCTTACTTCCACACTAATGCTCCTTATATTCCCATTTTCAATCAGGGGTTTGACTATCAGCGACATCTCAGAATTGTCTTGGATTGAGAATTTAAAACACTTTAGATCGGATACAAAAAACACATTTAGGGGGTGCCATTAAAACGTATCGGTGGCGGCGGGATCGCTAAGAAACATGCATACGGCACCCCATTAGTTTTATCGTTAAAGGTGTAGATAAATGTTTTGGTTGATGTAAAATAAATAATGAAATCTCCTCATTAAGGAAAAATTAATATCTGTCAATGTTTATTGGCGGATATGGAGGGACTGAGCAGCATCTTTAACAAGCTTGAGAAGATTGAGCAGAAGAACTGCAGAACAGTGATTTTCTACGAGAACATCTATCCAGCTATTGCACTTCTCAAAAAACTGATTGTAGACAGAGAATCCGCCCACATACTTCTTTTCTCAAATAACACTCTGAGACAGCTGAGAATGATATCAGAATACTTGGATCTTGACCTGTCAGGAAATGAAATCATTCTGGTGAACAGGGATGGGTTTGGTGAGGGAGTAAACAGGGTTTACAGCTATGATGACACAGAAAGACTTCTTGACTACATTGAAACAATCCATGGAACTCTCCTAATTGTTTGCAGATCTCATTTAAAGCTGATTTCGGATGATTATTTTAAATTGATCTTCGACATACTGGAGAGAGCAGGAGACAATCTGAGAGTATACGCTCTGACAGGTCTTGGAAGCCACACTGAAATAGAGATGTCGATAATTTCAAGCCTTTTTGATGTGGCGATAGTTATGAAAAAGCAGGATGAGTACTTCAGCTTTGGCGAGGAAATATATGAATTCCACATAGTTCAGAGCATAATCCCTGAAGTTCAGCCCGGAATGGAATATTTCAGGGTGAATCTCGGAATGGAAATAATCTCCAGATGACATGAGTTAAAGTAATAAAACCACTTTTTTTTTAGGTTTCATGAAGCTCAGAGTTGCACATACTCCGGATGCAGATGATGCGTTCATGTTCTATGCCATGGTGGAAAATAAAATTCAGGGTGATCTGGAAATTGAGCACATCATTGAGGACATTGAAACTCTGAACAGAATGGCATTTTCAGGTGATGTTGATGTCACAGCAATATCTGTCCATGCCTACGCTCACCTCCATGATAAATTCAGAATTCTGTCTGCTGGGGCGAGTGTTGGTGATGGATATGGACCAGTAGTTGTTGCAAGGGATGAAATTGATCTTGATAATGCCAGAATAGCAATTCCGGGAAAATACACATCGGCAAACCTTTATCTCACACTGTCTATTGAAAATTTTACCAGTGTGGAGATGAGATTTGATCAGATAATTGATGCGGTAAAAAGAGGATATGTTGATGCAGGTCTTTTGATTCATGAAGGTCAGATTACATATCATGAGCATGATCTTGTCAAGGTTCTTGATCTGTGGGAGTGGTGGTATGAGAGAACAGCACTCCCAATGCCTCTCGGTGTAAATGCCATATCCAGAAAACTTCCGGAAGAAGTTCAGAAAAAATTTCTCGGGCTAATGAAGGAGAGTATAGAATTTTCTCTGAAAAATCCTGATGATGCGATGTCTTATGCTATGAGATATGCAAGAGGGATGGATTTCAGAACAGCAAAAAAATTTGCCATGATGTATGTGAATCAGTACACCCTCTCAATGCCGGAATCAGTTAAAGAAGCAATGAAAACCCTGTTTGAAATGGCAGAGAAAAAGGGAATGGTGAAAATGCCGCCGCTTGATATTCTTTACTGACTCTTAAACTATATCTTTTCCCTTGAAAACAGGACCATCGGCACATACTCTGAGTCCATTATCCAGCACACAGGACCCACAAACGCCAATACCACACCTCATTATTCTTTCAAGGGAAAATTCAGCTTTACTTAAGACTCCTTCTTTTTTGAAAATCTCAAGAAGCTCGGATATCATTCCATGAGGTCCGCACACGTAGATCCTTTCATACTGATCCAAATCTTCCTCTCTTACACCATCAACAGCAGTTCCGTGATTTCCAAAGCTCCCATCTTCAGTGAAAAAAGACACACTGTGGAATTTGTCCATGAAAATTAAATCCTCCCCGGTTCTGGCACCGTATATGACTTTTATCTCAGCACCAAACCTTTTCAACGAGTTATGGAGAAAAATCATTGGAGCAATACCAATGCCGCCAGCAACTATCAGGGCTTTCTTTGAAGGTGAAAATGGATTGCCAAATGGACCTCTCATGCCGAGAACATCTCCAGCTTCCACCTGTAAAAGTGCATTTGTTGTCTCCCCAACAGCCTTAACTGTGACTGAATTTGGTGAAGAGAGACTGAGAGGTATCTCCTCATGCTCAAAGAGATACAGCATTATGAACTGTCCGGGGTATGATTTCACTGGTGCTGAAAATCTTATTGTGACCGTATCTTTGTTCTGCCTGATAACTTCCCTGACTTTAAGGATGAACATCAAAACTAAAGCTGTGGAATTAATTTATAAAGGCATCGTAATGGTTATCTTCTATTATAGTATTTTTGAAAGTAATGCTGAAAAAAACCATAGCCTCTGCCTTCAAGTCAAAGGGGAAAAAGAGAATGGACAGGAAAGAGTTAACTTATACTCTCTCATTTGACCTCAAGTACTTCTCCCACGAGACCAGCAGGAAAGTAGTCGAGCATGCTGAAAGAAAGGGTTTGCTGGAGGAGATAGATGGCATCATGGAACCATCTTTTGAGATTGATGAAGAAGTTGTTGAGCCGGACTTTAAACCAGATGTGAACAGGATATTCTATGATGAGGGAGTTTTTGAGAGAATAGTTGACAGAATTGCCTCAGAAACAGGAAAGGACAGAAACATGATCATAGCAGACATAAACCAGAAACAGCTCAATCTCGGCAACATAATGAACATAGAGGTTGCTGCATTGATATACGCTGCAGAAAATGGAATCGATGTTGGCGATCTTATTTATGAGGTTGAAAGGGAGCTGGAGGAAAAATGAAGATCTCTTCTGACGGTGTTCTTTTAATTGGAAAAAACATGGTTGTTGCTGATCTCCATCTCGGAATACTTGGATTCCCTGACTTCACATTTCCTGAAAGGCTTATAGATTTATATGAAAAAAGCAAAGCCAGCAGACTTGTGATAAATGGTGACTTAAAACACAGGCTTGGAAAAACAGAACTTGGCTCTGCTGAGAGGTTAATCAGATATCTTGAAGAGTACATCTCAGAGCTCATAATCATCAGAGGAAACCATGATGGTTATCTGGATCAGATTACTGAGGTTCACAGCTATTTCAGAGATGGAAATACAGTTTTTGCACACGGTCACAGAAAATACGGGGACATGATGGATGGAAAGAGGGTGGTTCTTGCCCATACTCATCCAGCAGTTTTTATTCAGGATAAGGTTGGAGGTGTAAAGGAGCGTGCATGGCTTTACAGCAAATCCGATGGGAAAGAATATATTGTAATGCCTGCATTCAATGAGTACTGCAGCTCAACAGCGGTAAATCTTGAAAAACCAGCAGGATTTATTTTCAAATACCTGACGGAATTTGATGCTTTCACTCTTGATGGTTTTTATTTCGGGGTGGTGTTAATCTGAACAGTTTTTTGAGCATGCCTTTTCTTTCAAAATCTGAGATTTCAGCCTGTCTGATTGCAGATTCCATGAATGAAATAACTTCCTCATAGGTTTCTCTGTTAACAGGAAATGGCACACCATCTTTTCCACCAAGAGCAAATGAAAACTTTGCTGGATCCTTTTTACTGTACTCTGCGTCATATACGAGCTCAGAGATGAGTGCAAGAGCTCTCAAAGCTGATCTGCCGATTCCCTTAATGAGAATTAGCTCTTCAAAGTTTTCAGGCTGGAGATTGTATGCTTTTTCAAGAGCTTTCCAGTCCACTTTCCTTGGGATCATGCTTTCCCTGTATACCTTCATGGAGAGGATTTTTGAGAAGTCAAATCTGTACGTTCCATCATTCACAACATCCAAGATTGTCTCTCTTGCATCTCTGCTCTCTCTCGAAGTCAGGTCAATAACAGAGTTTTCAAGTCTCTGGGTCATTATTCCTGAGTGGGGCTCTTCAACAGAGATTTTTCCCATATGGTGGTATCTTCTTGCAAGTCTGATATCTTCATTCATTCCCTGCTGCACAACCACCCAGTTTCTGTCTGTAAAGATCATGCAGTGATGATATAGCGAGTATCCGTCCTGAAGAACAGTGCTGTCTATCTTTGCAGAAAGTCTGCTGGCTTTCACCAGCTCTTCCATGTTTTTCCCTCTAATTCCAATTTCTTCTGAAAGCATTTCAATTTCATGTATTGTGTTTAATGCATTCTTGCCCTTTCCACCTGCAATCCTCACATTAAAATCTTCCGTGTTTAGCACAGATTTAAGCACCCCTGTCAAAACGGTTGTTGAGCCTGACGAATTCCAGTCAAATCCAAGAACATTGGAAAGGCTCTGGAAAAATACAGGGTCTGACAGTCTTTTGATGAGTTCATTTTCTCCAAATTCATCAACTATCAGAAGGAGAAGGGGTTTTGCAAGTTTTCTCATTCTGGACAGAAGCCATTGAGGTGCCTTTCCGTGGTGGAGAGGAAGATATATGGAATCCACAAAAAAATTTGAAAAAGGATGTATATAG
>JALURI010000037.1 GCA_027016965.1 Geoglobus sp. | reverse complement strand
ATCTTCACAGCCTCCCCAACGCTCAACTTTCCTGGCTGGACTGTTATTCCCGCCCAGTAGCCCTTTTCGATGACAGTTTTCACCGTTTCCAAGGAATTGTGGTCTATCAGGGCAAGGTCTTTCGGAAATGAAACGCTGTCGAGTATCTCGAGAGTGATTTCCAGCATGGCATTCTTATTTTTTCGGGGCGTGTGGATTATCACAGGAACGTCAAGCTGTTTTGCAAGATTGAGCTGAGCTTTCATCACTTCCCTCTCCAGCTTGTTACCCTCTTCCAGCCCTATCTCGCCAATTGCAACATATCCGGAATAACTTTCAACAAAATCCAGAACCTTCTGCCAGTCTGGCGGGATGCACCTCGGATGAATGCCAATTGCAGCGTGAATTTCCATTCCGGCCTTTTTCCCCCTTTCAGGTTCGAACTCTGTCAGCTTCCTTGCAAGGTCAATCAGCGTTTCAGGAAATTTTGGCGGTAGAGGATAGAAGGCGCAGGTTATCGCCTTCCTTATTCCATTTTCAGCCATGAAACTCAGGTCCTCAACGCTCCTGCCCTCAGAATGGATGTGGGTGTCTATGACTGTCATGGGTAATAATCGGATGTAGAATAATAAAAATCATGCTGTTCTGCAAATTCAGGTCATGACGAAAGAGCAGGGTGTTAACATTACTTATTTACTGGCAATCTGCTCAATCACGATTTTCGCTCTCTTCAGGAATTCTTCGGCATCGTGCACTACCTGTTCAGCCATCTCTTTGCTCAACTTCAACCCACTTTCGTAATCTGCGTCCATTCTGATGTCAAATGCAAGTTTGTACGCTTCAGCGTAGGTTTCCTCAAGATAGCCTCTATTGACAAACTCAACACCGAGCATCCTCAAAACACCGGCATGTCTCCTCGGAGAGATGTCTCTCGCAAGGAGCATTGCCTTTGCGGCGTGGAACATGGCGTAATATGCTCTTGAAGCCGCACCACGATAGTATCCACCTGACAGGAGCAATTTTGCCTCTTCAAGACACTCTTCAGCTAAGGAAATTTGCTCGGCTATCTCGTCATGCAATCTCCACACCCTCTTTAAGGACAGTCCTGTAGAAGGAGAATGATTTTCTATTCCTCATCTCATCCTCCGATCTAACCATTGCAGATATTACCTCTCCATATTTCAAAAGAATTTGCGAGGTTATTCTTGACACATCCTCAAGTTTTACATCGCCTACAACCAGCACATCAATGTCACTCTCGTCATCAAAATCGCCCCTTGCAACGGAACCAAATAAGATCACCTTCGATACCCTTTCACCAAATGAATCTCTGAGAATCCTGATAAATTCGCTAATTGCATTCCTCTTATTTTCAGGCAGTCCAGTTAGCTCTGTCTTCATCCAACCCAATATACTCACTCAATCTTTTTAATGATTTTTGCATGCATACTCACAGAAAAGCCAGCATCAGAGATAGAGTCTCAGTCCGAGAACAGCAGATTGCAATTGAGAACAGGTTGGCTTGAAAACGTACTGGGCGTTCCCGGCTGGTTTACAGTTTTGCGATGATGTAGCCGTTGTGGTCGAGGTTACTGATATGTACTAAATTTATTTATTCATTTATTTCGGTGAATTCAGAAATAAAAAATAATTACTTGAGAACCGCCCCTTCCTCAGCCCCTCCAACGAGCTTTGAGTATTTTGCCAGATAGCCCCTGTGCTTTATCTCTTTTGGCTTCCACCTTTCCCTCCTCTCCGCAAGCTCGTCATCGCTCAGCTTCACGTTCAACCTCCTCTCGGGTATGTTGATCTCGATCACATCTCCGTCCTCGATCAGGGCTATGTTCCCTCCCGCAATTGCCTCCGGGGCTATGTGGCCTATAGCTGGCCCTCTCGTCGCCCCGCTGAATCTGCCGTCCGT
>JALURI010000036.1 GCA_027016965.1 Geoglobus sp. | reverse complement strand
AGTCATATCAAACAAATACTTCTGGCTCCTTGCAATATGGTTCTTTTTTGAGTATGGCGCGCTTGCAGGATTTCAGGGATTATGGGGAGGTCCGTATCTTATAGATGTCTACGGGCTTGACAAGTCTCAGGCCGGAGCAGTCCTGATGATGGTTGGGCTTGGGATGATGATAGGAAGTCCGGTAACGGGTTTCATCTCTGACAGGATTATGAAAACACGCAAGTGGATTCTTGTTATCTGGACGCTTGTATTTCTTTTTGCATGGCTACCTCTTGCCCTTCTCACAGGAAAATTATCAATCCCTGTTCTGTATATTATATGTTTTTTGATGGGTTTCTCTGGTTGTTCACTGATTATTACGTTTACATCCACCAAAGAGCTATTTCCTCTTGAAATTACTGGAATTGCTACAAGTCTTGTTAATATTTTTCCTTTTATTGGTGGTGCTGTATTTCAGACGGTTATGGGTTATCTCATGGATCTCGTTGGGTCGGTAAATGGAATATATCCTGCTTCTGCGTACAGCCTTGCATTCAAGTTCTGCCTCTCCGCAGTTGTCATATCTCTCATCTCATCACTGTTTATGGTTGAAACATATCCGTCCTCCTGAGTTCCTGCAGTAGTTCGTGAGCAATCCTCACAGGTTCTGGTAGCTTCCCCCTTTTTATAGTTGAAAAAGTCAATTTTACTGCGCTGTTCAGAGATATTTTATGACCTACAGAAACATAGATTGGATTACACCTTCTACATGTTTTTAAAGCTTTTCCAACGATTTTTCCATCGAGAACTATGTTGCTGTATTCACCTTCTTTTTCAGGTGGTTTAAACGTTCCTGCAAGTGGTTTCTTTGTAATTCCGATTGTTGGAGCAGAGAGTGCCAGCCCAATATAACATGCGAGACCAAAGCGTCTCGGATGACAGATTCCACTTCCATCTACGAAGACAACTGAATGAGGAAGAAGAATTTTTTTCAGAGCTTTTACAGCAGGTTTTCCCTCCCTGAACATAAGAAATGTCGGGATATAGGGAAACTCTACTGGAGCAACAACATACTCTTCTTTAAGAAGCTCAAGATTTGGGTAGCTTAGCAAAACTGCTTGTGCTATGGCTAAATTCCCCTTAAACGTTATATCAACACCAGCTACATGTCTGATTCTTTCCAAATCTAGCTCATCCTTATCCGATATTCTTTCAGAAAGTCTGTTCTGCATCCGAACGTATTTTTCAAGTTTATTTTTCATTTACAGCAACTCGAGCTCAACAGTTATGAAAAGCGGGCCTCTGACATCAATCTTTTTATTTTTTCCTGTAATATATCTCAGTCCTGCATCCTCAAGTCTCAAATTAATATCTCCGAGCCCTTCCACCATTCTCGATCTTATTCTACCATTTTCACCTCTCGCTATCATCTCTTCAAAGATCGCTGCACATCTGTATGCAAAGCCATCAAGATACCTTATTCTGGTTGGTATGCCTGTTTCAAAATACTTCTTCCATCTATCTTCTCTTGGTATTCCAAGGATGTCTCCGTCAAACACCACGATTTCGTTCAGATATGCGGGACCGCAGAGTTTTGTCTCTTCTTCTTCTTCAACAACCTTTATTCTGTATCTCTTTCCGTAAAGCTCACCTTCTCTGGCTGTAAACTCACATGGACTTTTCTCCTCCCCATATTTTCTACACGTCTCAATGATGGCCCTTGCCATCTCAAAGCCTTCTGCCGTCAGCGGAACTTTTTCAAATATAATCATCCTCTCAAGTTCGAGCTCGGAGAATGATACCTCGGTATAAAACTGTGGATATACGAGTTCTCTTACATCACTGGCTCCCCCAAGAACCATTGCAAGTCTCTCTACACCAAGCCCGAGGTTTAGCACGGGAGTGTCAATATCATACTGAGCAAGG
>JALURI010000035.1 GCA_027016965.1 Geoglobus sp. | reverse complement strand
CACGTGGACGTTTGGCTGTCTCAGGGGAACAGCTTCTGTAACCTCAAGCATGAGGTACGACAGCTCGTTCGTTGCGTCGCTGCCATTGCTGTCCACACCGCCAACCGTCAGAGCCTGATTTGTGGCCTGTCCCGAGAAGTAAAGCTCAAGGAGCGAGTCGAAGGGTGGGACGATCTCGTTGGGCTTGACCCACAGGTTTGCGAGGATTTCAAACGCCTGCCTCCTGTCGATCCTGCCATCCTTCAGGTCTCTCAGGTAGTATGGCAGCAGGTACTGATCTATCCTGCCCATGGATATGCCCTGCTCGTAGTTCTCCTGATGAAGAGCACACTGAACGAACCACACGAACTGCACCGCCTCGTGAAAGTTCTCCGGCTTTTCAGCAGGAACCTTCTCACATATCTCCGCAATTCTCAGGAGTTCTTCCCTCCTCGACCCGTCAACCTCCTCAGCCATTCTCCTCGCAAGCTCAGCATACCTCTCGGCAAATCTGGTGATTCCCTCCGCAGCAATCTTCGCGGCCTCGTAAAAAACGAGCTTCTCTGCATCCCGGCACCCGCTTTCTCTGATCTCTGCAATCCTCCTCTCGCTCTCCTCCACAAACCACCTGAAGCCCCTCTCAAGCATGTAGGGGTAGTTCACCGCAACATGAGATATGCCTGCGAGCTCTGTAAGGATGAAGACAGAGCCTGAAAGGAGCATATCCATGATCTCCGGTATGAGATTTGATGCGAACGCCTCTATATTCCTGCTCTTCCAATAAGGGGCTATCTCCTCCAGCAAAACCCTTTTATCCTCCTCAGTAACGAACAATCTGTTTGTCTCCCTTTCAGCTATGCTGTCAAGATCGTTTATTATCCTCAGGCCAACTCCTTCCGGGAAGAGAATGGCTCCTGGAGGGCTGGGAAGCATCGTTCCAACGACAATTTCACCTGGCAGAATCTGAATGGGAATGTTCTCGAGTACATGTTTCAAGGCTTTTGCCTGCCTGATGGGCATCGGCTCCCCTTCCATGGACTTCATTGACTCAGTATACAAAACAGCTCTCTCGACGCTCAGTCGTGGTTGCTTCTGGATGTTGGAGACAAGCAGAGAAATTCGGTCCATACTGTAGAGTTCTCCGAATCTTATTTAGCGGTTTCGCAAAAAGTAAAGGATTAATCATTTAAGTGATTGAAAGCGGTGGTTTCACTGACCCTGAAACAGCTCCATTGGATAATCTCCTTTTTACAGGGGTAGATGACAACGAAAACACTGGTCTTGCTCTGATAAAGTCTGCAATGTAATGAAGAAATGCTGTAACTGTTGTTCAATCTTCACTACTGCTCTCAGGTAAATATAAAGAGATTGGCCTTTTCACATTCTGGTACATTAAAAAGCCTTATATCTGGGTTCTGAAAAACAGTAAGTTATGATCGAGAAAGTCTCAGAATTTTACACCAGATCTGGTGGAGAAGCTGTGAAATTTGAGAAGTTTGGTGGAAATGTTGATATAGGCTACAGGATTGAATATGAGAAAAAAATTCAGGATGTGGATGTTTGCTTCTTTGGTCTTGCATCGGGAGATCTGAATCCTGTACATTTCGATGAAAAGGTGGCAGCATCAACCAGATTTGGCAAGAGGGTTGTTCATGGCATGCTCACAACAGCTCTTGTCTCAGCAGCAGTGGCAAGAATGCCGGGGATTGTGGTCCTGCTCGAATCCTGTTTCAGGTACAAAAAGCCTGTTTACTTAGGGGATACTGTTAAAGTTGTTGGTGAGGTTGTTGAACAGGATGGAAGCAGGTACAGACTTAATATACGGTGTATGGTGGGGGAGAATCTGGTTGCAGATGGCCATGTTGTTGTGATGCTCTGGTAGTTTACCAAAACATATTTAAACAGATACCTAATAATGGTATTCAAT
>JALURI010000034.1 GCA_027016965.1 Geoglobus sp. | reverse complement strand
CATAAGGGAATGCTCAATATAAAGGCGAAGGGATGCAGACCTCTCGTTACAAACATAAGAATTCTGGCGATAGCACATGGAATCCATGAAACCAATACTATAAAGAGGATATGGAAGCTTAGAGAAAAAGGCGTAATAGGAGAAAGATTCGCGAAGGAGCTTGAAGAAGCATATAATGTTCTTACAATGACGAGAATTCTCAACCATATACGCGGGTTGAGGAAGGGTTATGAACCGGATGATTATATCGATCCAAAAGAATTTGATGAAAAATGGCAGAAAAAACTTAAAAAAGCTCTAAAATCAGTGGTTAAGCTCGAAGCAGTAATTTCTTCCGAGTTTGATGTGAGTGAGCTTTTTTAATTCAATCTTTCTATTATTTCGTCCAGAGTCATTGTATCCTGTTTTCCTGTTCCAAGATTTTTAACTGTGAGCTCCCCGGATTCAACCTCTTTTTTACCAACAACAATTGCATATTCTGAGCCAAGAGAAACTGCATGAGATAACTGGTTTTTTACGTTTCTCTCCATAACGTCAATTATTACACAGAATCTCTCTCTGAGTCTGGTTGCAATTTTCATGGCGTATAGCTCATATCCGGGAACAGAAATAACTGCAATCATCTTTTTTCTCTCAGGTTCGTATCTGAATAATTCAGAAATTCTGTCAAATCCAAGAGCAAATCCTGTTGCTGGAGTATCCTTTCCACCAAATAGATGGGCAAGTCTGTAACTTCCCCCACCACAAATCTGGTTTTGGGCACCCAGACCTTCTGCATAAGCTTCAAACACAACTCCGGTATAGTAATCCAGCCCCCTTGCTATCCCAAAATCTATTTTGAACTCAATGCTAAGGTCATTCAGGAATGAGGCAACTCTTTTCAGATAGTCCAGCTCTTTTGCCTTCCCGATGAGATCTTCGGCTTTTTCAAACACTTTCAAACCACCTTTCATATCCATGAGTGATGTTACTTTTTCAATCAGCTGTTCTGCACCGATTTTTCTGAGATATTCTTCCACTCCAGCCCTGTCTTTCTTATCTATCAGTCTCATAACATGATTTTGATCCTTTATTCCAGAAAGAACGTCTCTCAGTATCCCCACATGACCTATGTTCAGCTCAAATTCAATTCCTGTGTTTTTTAGCATTTGATATGCGAGTGTAATTACCTCCACATCAGCGAGAGGACTGTCACTCCCGATGAGTTCAACACCGAACTGCCAGAATTCCCTGTACCTTCCTTTTTGAGGCCTCTCATATCTGAAGCAGTTATCAAAATAGTAAAATCTTAAAGGTCTTGGCATTGCATGGCATCCCTCGATAACCAGCCGTGTTACTGGTGCTGTCAGCTCTGGACGGAGTGCCAGATCTCTTCCCCCCTTATCCTTGAAATGGTATATCTCCTGTATGATACCCTCTCCGGATTTTATTGTGAAAAGTTCAAGATGTTCGAATGTTGGCGTTTTCACTTCTCTGTATCCGAATCTTTCAGCAGTCTCTCTGAATATCCTCTCCAGAGCTCTCCTTTTCTCCATTTCATCCGGGAGAAAATCTCTCGTGCCCCTGGGTTTTGAGATCATTCACTCCCTCCGATACGCTTTAGATATTCTTTCAGCATCTTGGGAAATTTATGAGCTTCAACAAACCTCAACCCCATTTTTTCCGCCCATCTTTTTATTCCCAGATCAGAAGCAACAACTCCAGCCTCCAATTCTTTTGCGAGGAGCAGTACATCTATATCCGGTGCACTATCGAGTATCCCATGTCTGAGGGTGGTGCGGTATTTCTCTCTGAATTTTCCAACCACTTTTCCGATCTCTTCCTGTATTTCAACCTTGTCCTTATCTTTCAGCCTCTGGGATATAATTGATGCTTCCCAGATCGCTTCTTCTGCAACTCTCCTGCCTTTGTTT
>JALURI010000033.1 GCA_027016965.1 Geoglobus sp. | reverse complement strand
CATGCTTTTTGAGGCTATCAGTTTTACTCTTCCAAGAAGCAATGTAATTTTTCCGTTCCCTTCTATTTTTACTGTGAGACCCAATTTGCGCAGGACGAGCTTCCATGTTTCACTGCTGTAAAATTTCAGCGTTAATGAGAAGGCAACCTTCATGAAGTTTTGGCAATGACTGGGACTGCCCTTTCTTTCAGACCTTTGTAGCGAATATAATAATAAATTTCTTCAAATATAATTTTTAAAATACTGACAACAGGCACTCCTACAAACATTCCAATTATTCCCAGAAATTTACCACCTGCGATAATGGCAATGAGGACTACAAAAGGATGAAGGTCAGATACTCGGGAGATGAGAAGCGGTATTACCATAAGATTGTCAACTATTACCTGGACGAAGATAAAATACGCCAGAATCAGATAAAGAACTTCTTTATACGACCCGAGGTCAGTAAGTCCTACTATTGCCATGGGGATGGCTCCCACCACAGGACCAAGATAGGGAATGAGGTTGCTTAGTCCGGCAAATGCACTCAGGAGCACGTTATATTTTAAGCCGAAGTACCACAATACCATGCTTGTTGATATTGCGATAATCAGAGATTCTATAAGCTTCCCCCTTATGAAAAGGCCTGTCTGTACTGTGATATTATATACAACGTCAAGCGTGGTCTCAAAATACCTGTTTGGAGCAAAGCTGATAACCCACTTTTTGAATTCATCTGCATCGCGCAGGAAGAAGAAGGTGAAAAATGGCACTGTTACGGAGAGTGCGATAGCCTGAGGTATGGTTGCAGTGATAAAATTAATCATGGCAGAGGTTAATGAAGCGGACCATGCACTCAACTTCTCAGAAATGTTGACGGATGAGCTCTCGGGCAAAAAGTTTGAAACGTATTGCTGTGCTTTTTCCACAAGTGCAATGACTTCATGGACATATCTGCTGACATCTATTGTTTGCAGATTCTTCAGTTCGGATATGAACGCCGGAAAGAACTTAACAATAAGGAATATCAAAAGTCCGTACGTTGTTCCGAGACAGAGCAGGGTTGCCATGCCTCTCCCCAGCCCCATGGATTCAAGCCATGTTACAGGTGGATCCAGAATGTAGTAAAGTATGACGCTGAGTATGAGCGCGAGCAGCATATCCCGGACCAGGGAGGACAGCCCTGTGATGAGCCCCACAGCAAAGTTGAAAAGGAAAAGTCCCAGAAATACCGCAATGGCAAGAGGTATGATTGACCGGGGTGATATATCAAACAGTTTTTTGTTCATCTCTCATGGTATCTGTCCGGATTTTTTGAGCTGTTCCAGAGCTTTTTTGGCATTCATAAGTTCTTGGTTCGTTGCCCTCAGCCTCTGGGAGTACACGAGAGCTATGTTCAACAGTATTTTTGCGCCAAGTCTGGGGTATCTGTCCATTATGTTGAACAGGTCAGGCCTGAAGAATCCCAGGAGTTCTGTGTCACCCAGAGCCTGAGCGGAGGCTGACCTCAATCCACCATCAATAACTGATGTTTCGCCGAAGAAGTCGCCCCTTTTTAAAGTGGTCAGTTCAACGACTGTTCCGGATTCATCTGTGATGAAAATTCTCACCTTGCCTCTTGCTATTACGTAAAGTCCGACTCCGGGGTCTCCCTGGTGGAAGACCATTTCCCCATCTCTGTAAAACCTTCTGTGGATTATTTTTTCAACGGCTTTTAACTCACTTTTTTTCAGACCTGCAAATATGGGAGTGGTTTGCAGAATATCCTGTATGCTCTGGACCTGCGCCTGACGTTTAAATATGTTTTCCCAGAGTGTCTCAGCCATTTTCAGTAATTTTATTTGAATTTTTGAGTAACTTGAAGAAAAAAGACACTGACTTTCAGACTTTTGCAACCATCCGCAATGTGAGCAAAATGCTGTTCAGAACAGAGATATTT
>JALURI010000032.1 GCA_027016965.1 Geoglobus sp. | reverse complement strand
ACAAGGAGGTGGAATAAATACCCTGGAAGCATAAATGCGAGCGTCTCGGGTTCGAGATCCCGGACTTGGACAAATACCGAGACAAATGTAGGCAAGTTTGCGTAGATTGTTCTGATTGGTCAGTTGAGGAGGGCAGAAAGCAATGCAGGCTCTGACTGATAGGGAGAGAAGAAGATTGAAGGAAATATCCCAGAGGTGCCACGACTTTTCAGCAGAGATCAGCGATTTCCTGGAAGAGATAGATGCCATGATGCAAATCAACCCACAGAGCGAGGCAGTAGAGGTGAAGCTGAAACTTCAGAAACTGCTGGACAGCCTGGAATTAATAGGCGCTGCGCTGGTCGCCATAGAGGAGAAGGTGGAGGCAGTTTTTGAGGCTGAAAGAAAGTTCAGAGGCAGGGGGCAGACAGATGAGAATTAGAATGAAAATAATAGGGGTTGTCACGACAGTTGTTGCAGCTGTTCTCAGTCTTATAATAATAGAATCGATAAATAAATTCTTATTAGACCACTATTTTACACCCTCATGCAGCACTCTGCATGAATACCCGCCAGAACTTTCAATTCTTCCAGCAGTGGTCTTTCTTTTAGCCTATATTTTCATCCTGATTGCAACTATAATCATATTCATCTCAAGATCTTCTAATCCCAAAAAGAGATTGAGGGCCTGGGATGAGCCATGACTGATAAACCAAAGCGCGTGGCAATATACGTGAGGGTGAGCACTGAGGAGCAGGCGAAGGAAGGTTTCTCAATCGAGGCACAGCTCGAGAAGCTGCGCGCGTTCTGCAGGATAAAGGGTTGGGAGATCTACCGCGAATACGTGGATGATGGTTACACAGGCAGAGATGAGAATCGCCCAGCGTATCAGATCATGCTCCGCGACATTGACAACTGGGATGTGCTCCTCGTGCTCAAGCTTGACAGAATTCACCGCAACGTCCAGAACTGTATCAAGATGATGAACATGTTCAAGGATAGGGGCAAGGAGTTTGCCAGCGTCATGGAGAGCATTGACACCACCACCGCGATGGGCAGGTTCGTTTTCATCATCTTCGCAGCGCTTGCGGAGCTGGAGAGCGAGCAGACGGGTGAGCGAACGAAGGTAGGCATGGAGCAGAAAGCAAAGAAGAATCCAAAGGCCCTGGGAGGGCAGCGCCCATACGGCTACAGCTGGAACAAGGATCCAAAGACCGGGAAGGTGGATCCAGAGCGCCCGCTGGTCATCAACGAGAGAGAGGCGAGGGTAGTCAGGAAAATCTTCGAGTGGCACGACAAGGGCTACAGCTATGCCATCATTGCCAGGACGCTCAATGCCAAGAGAATTCCAAGCGCTCGCGGTGGCAGGTGGTCCCCTGAGACGATCAGAAAAATCATCAGCCGCAGAGAGATGTACGAGAAGGGTGTTGCATCCTGGGAGGGGATTTCGGCAAAAGTGGTCCCCCCGATTCTGGGAGGAGAACAGCATGGACCAGATAAAAAAGTTCCTTCGAAGGCTACGCGAACTCGATAGAGCATGGACCGAGAGGATTGAGAGCAGCAGGCTCCTCAGGAAGCTGAAGAAGCTAGAGAGATTTGACCCTATAAACAGGCTGGTCATGGTAGTCACCTGGCTATTTGCCTGCGCTGGCCTGTTCCTTCTGTTTCCAAAGCTCGTGGGTTCGTGGTGGGGGGATCTCGCCGCTCTGCTCTTCGGATATGGTTCCCTCAGATTTGCTCTGTTGGAACTGGGCCATCGAGATATGATCAGACTCCTCTTTAGCAAGCTCACCAACTACAACGTTGAAGACTACTCAGCCAAGAGACTGCTCAAGCAGGAGGGGAAAGCATGAGCGGGGATCCGATTCAGCAGTTCATGCAGCTCAGAGTTCGTCGAGGAGCTGGAGAAAAAGCTCGCGTTGCTGAAAGAGATAGTGCAGGAGGGAGAGGCTTGAAAATCA
>JALURI010000031.1 GCA_027016965.1 Geoglobus sp. | reverse complement strand
GACCAGGGCTGAAATACACCTGAAACTTGAAAATTTACAGAAGACAGGAAGTTTCAAGATCAGAGGAGCTCTTTACAAGATAAGCAGGGTGAAAGATGATGCCAAGGGTGTTGTTACTGCCTCAGCAGGAAATCATGCCCAGGGTGTTGCTTATGCATCATCTGTTTTCAAACTTCCATGCATTGTTGTTATGCCAGAATCTGCAACAATAACAAAGGTTGAATCAACCAGAAACTATGGTGCTAAGGTGGTTCTCCATGGAAGAATATATGACGATGCCGAAAGAAGGGCAGTTGAGATTTCAGAGGAGAATGGTTTCACATTGATCCATCCCTTCGATGATCCCGAGATAATCACAGGACAGGGGACAATAGCTCTGGAAATGACAGAGCAGATAAAAGAACTGGATACAATCATCATCCCTGTCGGTGGAGGAGGACTTATCTCAGGGATATCTGCAGTTGCAAAGAGCATGAATCCTGATATTGAGGTTATAGGCGTTGAGCCTGAAAACGCTCCAAAATTTGCGGAGTCTGTGAAGGCAGGAAAAATTCTGAATGTTGATACAAAACCAACAATAGCTGACGGACTTGTAACAAAGAAGCCCGGAAAGCTTACCTTCAGGATCGTCAGGGAGTTAGTTGACTCCATTGTCACTGTGAGTGAGGATGAGATTGCAGGAGCAATTCACTTTCTGCTTGAAAGACAGAAGGTTCTCGCTGAAGGAGCTGGAGCTGTTGGGGTTGCAGCACTTCTTGGAAATAAGGTTGATGTTAAAGACAGGAAAGTTGCTGTTGTTGTCTCTGGTGGAAATATCGATCTCACAGCAATATACAGGCTGATAATTCGGGCTCTTGCAAATACAGGCAGGCTTGCAGTGATACAGGGTTATGTTCCCGACACTCCTGGAAATCTCAGCGACATCACCGGCACAATAGCAAAGTACAGAGGAAACATAATAGATGTTTCTCACCACAGGGAAGATCTGAGAGCTCCAGCCTGGCACACAGCATTACAGATAGCTTTTGAGGTTGAATCCGAGAAGGTTGTGATGGAAATTCTTGATGAGTTGAAGGAGAAGGGATACAATTTTGTAAGAATTTGATTTACACCCTGTGTAAAGAAATGCTGGAATAGTTTTTTAAACCTGATGGAGCATTATAGATCATGCAGAAGGAGGGAATAGTTGCATCAATTGCTGTTGCAATGTTTCTGTTCGCAGTGTACAATGCAGTCACGCTACCACCATCGCCATCAGATCAGCTCAAGGATAACTACAGAATCATATTCTTTCATCTTCCATCAGCAATTACATCTTTTGTTGCATTCACAGCAACACTTGTCTCCTCAGTACTGTATCTCATCAAAAATAACATCAAATACGATCTGATTTCAAAAAATTCTGCCAAAGGCGGTTTTTTCCTCATAACTGCTGCACTGATAAGCGGGAGCATATGGTCCAACGTTGCATGGGGGGCTTACTGGAACTGGGATCCGAGACAGACAACCGTGCTCATTCTGTGGTTTGTGTATGCTGCCTACTTTGCACTGAGAGAGAGCATTGAGACTCCATCAGACAGAGCAAGGTTCTCGGCAATATATGCCATATTCGCATACGTAACAGTTCCCCTTGCATACATCTCAACAAGGATCTTCTTCTCTCTCCACCCTCAGGTGGCAGACATAGATGTAACCATAGGCATGCCTCTCGGAATTGGAATTATCTCATTCATCCTTCTGCTCTATGCTTACGTTTCTGCAAATTACAGAATTGACAGAATTGAGGAGGTGATGCTCAGTGAGTGATTTCATGGCGGTTTTCTTAGCCTCTACTGCCGTGATGATTGTCGTCTTGGCGATGTTTCTGCTCACGCTCAAGAAGGTGGTGGAGCTGGAGAAGAGAGTTGAGCAGTAATATTATTTATTGAAATTATTCCGGGATTGTAGTATCGCAAAAAATATGGGTCAGCACCCCAACAAAGTGTAAGACTGAAAACTTAAATTAGTGTTATCAGATCACATTTTTAAATCCCCATTTCATTACCCACTCCATGGTATTTGAAATAACATCCAAGGATGCTTTGGGCAGAATTGGCAAACTCGATACCCTTCACGGCACAGTTGAGACTCCAGCCTTAATGCCAGTAATCAACCCAAATATTGACTTCATATCCCCTCCAGAAATGAAAAAATATGGAGCCGAAATACTGATTACAAACTCCTATATAATTTACAGAACGAAAAGGTTAAGGGGGAGTGTCTTGAAAAAGGGTCTCCATAGCTTACTCGATGTTGATATGCCTGTTATGACCGACAGCGGTAGCTTTCAGCTCATGGTTTATGGAGATGTTGAGATAAGCAACAGTGAGATAGTCTCATTTCAGAATGAAATTGGAAGCGACATAGTCACACCCCTCGACATTCCAACACCACCCGATGCAAGTCATGATATTGCATTAACCGATCTTGAGGAAACCATAAGAAGAGAGAAAGAAGCGGAGGAGATACATCTATCCTACTCTAAGGATAATTTACTTTCAATCCCGATTCAGGGCTCAACTCACCTGGATCTGAGAAGAAGATCAGCGATGGAAGCAAACAAAATCAAAGGAGACGTTTTTGCAATTGGTGCTGTTGTGCCATTGCTCGATTCATACAGATTTGCAGAGGTTGCAAAGATAGTTCTGGCTGTAAAATCAGTAATTTCTCCAGTAAAACCTGTACACCTTTTTGGTGCTGGACATCCGATGATATTTGCTCTTTTTTCAGCTCTTGGAATTGATCTGTTTGATTCCGCAGCCTACGCTCTCTTTGCAAAGGATGACAGGTATCTCACGCCAAGTGGCACACTGAAGCTTGAAGAGATCCAGTACTTCCCATGCTCATGCCCAATTTGCCTTGAACACACTCCTGAGGAGATGAGGAGGCTTTCAAAAAATGAAAGAGCCCACCTGATTGCTGAGCACAATCTGTATGCGAGCTTCGAGGAAGTCAGACGGGTCAAGCAGGCAATTAAAAACAACGAGCTTTTTGAGCTTGTGGAAATGAGAATAAGATCTCACCCTTATCTGATTCAGGCATGGAGAGAAATTAAAAACCATTACGAGCTTGTGGAAAAGCATGATCCATCGGCGAAGAAAATCTTCTTCTATCTCGGAAAGGAAAGCATTTACAGACCCGCTGTTAAAAGGCATCAGGAGAAGGTGCTGAATGTGGGAGTAGAGAAAGATGAGATTGTCATATCATCAAATCACAGAATCAATGCAGATTTTTATCTGAAGCCTGCTTTTGGTGTTGTTCCTGCAGAGCTGATGGAAAGCTATCCAGCAGGACATGCTGAAATGTACGATGACATTGAGGATGAGGCGTATCTCACAGCCATTGAAGGGCTGAGAATGTTCATGGAGAAGCACAGAAACAGGAAGGTAAAGCTGATCCTCGATGAGAAATGGAGGAGATTCATTGATGAGATTCAGGATTGAAAAGCAGGATGGATTTGCAAGAATAGGGAACCTAGATGGGATAAAAACACCCCACATCATAGATTTGCGAAAGGTAGAAGAGGTTGAGCTTTTCAGAGATGTTGTTGAGAAAAAACCTCCAGATGATGCTGAAAGTCTGTTTCCTTCTTCCTTAGACTTTTTAAAAAAAGATAGGTTTGTTAAAAAGCTTATACTCAGAGGATTATATCCTATGAAGTTTGCTGGAAGATTGCTGGACCGTGATGAATTAAAATACCCTCTATATATCCCCCTGATTGCCTCGCCGCAAAACCTCTCCCTCCTCATCTATGCTGGAGCGGACTTGATTGACAATGCTTATGCTCTTTCAAAAGCTCATGAAGACTTATTCCTTACGGAAATCGGAGAGTTTCACCTAAATGAGCTCAATCAGCTCCCATGTCACTGCCCTGCCTGCTCAAACAGAGACAGTTACAGGAATGAATATGATTATCTGGCAGACCACAACACCTTCTCCCTCAAAAAAGAGCTTCTTTTAGCCACAAAAATGCTGAGATCAGAAAGGTTGAGAGATCTTGTAGAACTCAGAGTGAAGTCAAACCCTGATTTAACAGCAGTCCTCAGAATTATTGACAGCAAAACTGAAAATTCAACACTATTTCCGAGATTTAAAAAATCAAAGTTATTTCCCACGTCAGATGACTTTCCAAACAGACCTGAAATCCAGTACTACTTCAGAAGGTTGTTTGAGGTGTATGATCCAGCATCTCACATCTGTCTTCTCATTCCATGCTCAGCCAGAAAGCCTTATCTGGTTTCGAAAACCCACAGAATCATGAGATCAAGACTTGGAAGGGCAATCAGAGGTGTGAGCGAAATAATAATCTCCTCGCCATTCATCTCTCCAAGAGAGTTTGAGCTGATATATCCAATATCATTTTACGACACACCTACAACCGGGATGTGGAGCGAGTGGGAGATTGAGTTTGTCTCATCCAGGCTTTCTCCTCTCCTTGAAAGGTTTGAGAAAATCTACGCTCACCTTCATGGAGGCTACAGGAAAGTTGCCGAGAGGGCTGGAGAGAGATCTGGGGCTGACATTGAATTTGTTGATGATGTCAGAGAGTTGAGAAGAAGGCTTTTAGGTGAGGAGAAGGATGAATTTGACCTCTATCAGGAGATGTTCAGGCAGATGATGAAGTACCAGTTTGGAGTGGAGTTTGACATTGATAGAGTCAGTGGAAAGTATCCAAATCTGGAATTTTTCAATGGAGAGAGAGTCGCAAGAGTGGATATGAGATACGGAAATCTGGACGTTTACGGAGAACTTGCAGCTTATCTGAAAGAGAAGAAGATTTCATGGGTTGAAATTGAGGAGTTCGATGTCAGGGGGACTATCTTCTCAGTTGGTGTGAAAAATTCAGATCAGAATATTCGACCCAATGATGTTGTCGTCTATTTCAATTCCAATACTGTTGGAGTTGGAACAGCACTGATGTCAGGAAGGTTGATGAGCTCTGTTAATGGAAAGGCAGTTGAGTCAAGAAGAAAGATTATATCCCCTAACTGAGAGGTTTGGGTATGTATTATGAAATCAGGGAGGTTGAATCATATACCCTTCAGCTTTCCATAGAAAACGGAAAATTTGAGAAACCAAAACTTTCCAGATTTTCTGGAAGATCTTTCAGGGTTTTGAAAAACGGCTTCTGGGGATATGCTGCAGGAGATTACAGTGTAAGGGAAGGTCTTGAGAGAGCCGAAAAGCTTGCGATTCATCAGGGAGATTCCCGGATAGATGAAATGGCATTTAATGGAAAAATGGTACTTGAGCCGAAGAAGGATTTTGCCGATGTTGATATTGAGGAAAAGGTTAAGCTTCTTAGAGACATTGATGAAAGGCTCAAAAAAGAAGAGATCGTCAGCAGAAAGGTTGTTTACGTTGAATCGGTGAAAAGTGTGAGAATTCAGAACTCTTCAGGAGGAGAGGTATTCTGCCAGGTTCCGAGATGCGGGGTTGTGATCCATTCCTTTGCAAAAGGCAAAACCCTGCAATTTTACGCTGAAAGGTACATGAAGGCAGGAGGATATGAGACCGCACTCTCTGCCATTGACAAGGCAGAAAAAATCAGTGATACTGCTGTTAATCTCTCCAATGCCGATTCTCCCCCATCCGGAAGGATGAACGTTATAATGAATCCTTCGCTGACTGGGGTTTTCATTCATGAAGCATTCGGACATGCTGCTGAAGCAGATCATGTTCTCCAGAATTCATCTGTTTTGAAAGGCAAAATTGGAGAAAAAGTTGCCGATGAGGGAGTAAATGTTATCGACAACCCTTCATTGCCTGAGTTCGGGTATTTTCCATTTGACGACGAAGGGTACAGAGCTGAAAAAAAGACAATAATTGAGGATGGAGTTCTCAAAAGTTTTTTGAACTCGAGAGAAACAGCTAAAAGAGTTGGTGGTGAAGCTGGAAATGGAAGATCAGATGGAGTTGAGATTCCAATTGTCAGGATGAGCAACACGTACATTGAGGGTGGAGAGTATTCATTTGATGAACTTCTGGAGGAGACAAGACAGGGTGTTTTGCTTTACGGTTCACGGGGTGGGGAAACCAATCCTGCAACAGGGTATTTCCACTTCAACGCACAGTACGGTTATATGATCGAGAGTGGGGAAATTAAAAATATGATCAGGGATGTGTCGCTTTCAGGAAATACCCTTGAAATTCTCAGGAAAATAAAACTCGGGAAGGATGTTTCATTCTTTCCAGGTTTTTGTGGAAAGGCAGGACAGCTTGTACCTGTTTCAGATGGAGGCCCTTTTACCCTGATCAAAGCCTTCGTGGGGGGAGAGTGATGGAGATAAATGCTGATGGATGGGAGATCTACGAAGAGAGAATAAGGAGCAGATATGTGATCATAGAAAATGGAAAAATAAAGATGATCGGAGAAAAAGATGATTTCGGAAAGGCTCTGAGAGTCATAAAAAACGGAAAGACGGGAATGGTATCAGGCAAAAAAATTG
>JALURI010000030.1 GCA_027016965.1 Geoglobus sp. | reverse complement strand
CCTCCTCTTTTTTTAACAAACTGTGCTCCCACAATCTCTTCCTCCCTGTAATCTCCACCTTTGACCAGCACATCCGGCTCAATTTCCATAATAAGTTTTTCAGGGGTCTGCTCCTCAAAAATAACAACATAATCAACCCCTTTGATACTATCTATTATAAAGCTTCTTTCTTCTTCATTCAAAATGGGTCTTCTTTCTCCCTTTATTTTTCTCACCGATGAATCGCTGTTTAGCCCCACAATTAAAATATCTCCCAACTTTCTGGCTTCTCTTAGAAGATATACATGTCCTTTATGAAGTAGATCGAAACATCCGTTTGTAAATACTATTTTTTTTCCTTTCTTCTTCCAAGTCCTGACAATCTGTTTTATGTCTTTTCTATCCAGGGCTCCCTTTGTTTGTTCCATTAGCCATTCATAGGCAACCATTAAAAAGCCACCAGTGCCACAGGCTGGGTCGCAAATTGTAAAATCAGGTGCTTCTCTTGGATCTGGTTTCATAACTCGTACAATAGACTGGATGAGCACGCGAGGGGTAAAATATTGTCCTGCACCTTTCTTGCCTTCACTTGCTGCCTTTTCTAAAAGCCCTTCAAAGGCAGCACCTTTTACATCCACATCCAGCACTGACCATTCTTCTTCATCAATCAGGGCTATAAGACGTTTCAGATTAACTGGATTATTAAATCTGGGCATGGCCTGAGTAAAAATATCTCCTAATAACCCTGGCTCTTTACGAAGTTTTCTTAAAATATCACTGTAATGGTCAAGCAGACTCTGGCCGCTCTTTCTTTTCAGGCTCTCCCATGTGCAATCTTTGGGGAGATCAATGCCCTTTTCATCAGCCATCTTGAGAAAGAGCAGATAGGTGAGTTGTTCAATATAGTCGCCATAATCAATACCATCATGCCTGAGCGTATGACAGAATCCCCATAGTTTGTTTACAATATCACCCATGCACTCAACTCCTTTTCCTTAAGCAGCAATTGCAGAATTAATCTCAGAAATCAAGGTGCTTAATTCGTCTCCAAAGATTCTTCTTGCCTTACCTATGCCTCCATGTCTTTCAAAAATCGGAGCATATTCAAAATCTTCCATTTCTATTGTCAGGTTGGTTATAAGGTGTTCCCGAATGAGACCTAACCACTGGAGTTGCTCCTCTGTAAAGGATTTCCCGGACTTTATCTTTGCAAGTGCCCTGTCAACCCTCTCCTCAGCAGTCAACACGGGCTCTTCCTCTCTGACAGCATGTTTTACCATAGAGATAATATCAACTAATGATTTCTTATAGACCAGTTTGTGTGCCTTCTGTAGTTCTTTCTCAGGGAAATCACTGCGTGATAGTTTTTCCCTCAATTCGTTAAGTGCATCAGTATTCCATTCCCTTGGTCTATCTAATAATATCTGGATAGCCTCAATTTGGTTAGTATTGTCCTTAACAAACCTGCTGAATGCCTCTAAGTAATCCTCTGGCTTCATGTATCTGTCGCCAGCAGATATCATAACCTCTGACTCAACCTCGTCCTGCACATTATAGCCAATGATAAAAGCCCTTTTTGCCCTTGGATAGTTGAGGAGAAGATCCTGAAATTTATCATTCCGCAATAGTTGCATTGTATTTGTAAAGTCATTCTTAATTTTTTCGGGTAGTTCAGTGGCAAATTTTCCCATATCACCATCAGGGATAAACTCACTGAATTGTTCTCTTGCCTCTCCACTCATGTTCCTTTCTATACGGTGTAATCTCCTTACAAGGACTTTTACATAATAGTCTCTGTCCACATTTTGGTAAATGTTTTCTATGACCTGTTCTATAGGAATTTGTTCCTTTTGTGGAAGTTCAACCTTAAAGTCAGTGGTGTTTTTGAAATACTCTATCAAGGTGCCGTCAAAGCAGTCGAATATTATAAACTTTTCCTTGTTTATCTCAGGACAGAGCCGTGTACCCC